>CAYTDW010000060.1:0-9522 GCA_964436585.1 uncultured Halioglobus sp.
GCTGTGGGCGTCACCGTACGCGCCGTCTGTACCATTGAGGGCATGAACCGCGCCACCAAAACCGTGATGCTGAAAGATCCGGACGGGGATTTTCATATCATCGAGGACGTGGATCCGGCCAAAATGGCGGGGGTGAACATCGGCCAGACAGTTGTCGTCACTTACACCGAGGCCTTTGCCCTGAGCCTGGATAAACATACCCCCGGCCGGTAAGTTGCGGGATTCGCCCGGCGGCGGCGTACGTATGGGTGTGGACACCTGAAATAACTTTTCATAGACCCGGCTATCTGGCATGTTGACGCATCACGCGGGGAAGCGCACCGGGGAAGCTGTTTGAGCCCACCACTGACAAGAAATTTCATTACTGACCTCGACCTGTTACGGGCAGTGTCGATTCTGCCCGTCATGGTGCACCACGCCAATTACAACCTGTTCGAGTGGACCACTCCCGGCATTGTCAGGTTCTACCAATACTTCGGCGGTGGCTTTGGCGTCGACCTGTTCTTTGCCATCTCCGGCTTCATTATTGCGAAGGACCTGGTGCCGCGCCTGCAAGCGTGCAATTCCAACTCCCAGTGGTTGGGCGAAAGCCTGTATTTCTGGATCAAGCGCGCGTTTCGCATCCTGCCCTCAGCCTGGTTCTGGCTGGCACTGATACTGCTACTGAGCGTGGTGTTCAATTCAACGGGGGCCTTCGGCACATTCAGGGCCAACTTCGAGGCCACCATCGCCGGCGTGCTGCAGGTCGCCAATTTCCGCTTTGCCGCCGCCCTTGGCAACTTCCACTACGGCGCCAGCTTTGTCTACTGGTCACTGTCGCTGGAGGAGCAGTTCTATATCCTGTTCCCCTTCGTGATCTGGCTCGCCCGCCGCTACCTGGTGCATGTCCTGGTCGCTGCGATCGCTTTTCAACTGGTGCAGGAGCGCTCGGTGCTCGCACTCGTCCTGCGCACAGACGCGCTGATGATGGGAATCCTCATTGCCATCTGGTCGACGCGCGACAGCTATCGCATGGTGGAGCCGGTGTTCCTCAGGCGGTGGCGCTGGGCAGGTTTTGCCTTCATGGGTGGCGTGGTCCTCTGCCTGGCGGCGCTTTCCGCCGGCGACAAGGGCCTGGTTATCGTGCCGCTGAATTTCAGCCTTATATCGCCGCTGTGCGCCCTGCTGGTGCTGCTGGCATCATACGACAGCGACTATCTGATGCCGGCTGGAATGGTGAAACGGGTGCTGCTGTGGGTCGGCGCACGCTCCTATGCCATGTATCTTTGCCATATACCGGCTTTTTTCGCCACCCGCGAAATCATGCATCGCCTGCACCCGGGCACCAGGTTCGGGCCAGAGGATTTCTGGGTGTTTATCGCCGTTGCAACCGGGCTTATCGTGCTTTGCAGCGAGTTGAATTACCGCCTGCTGGAAACCCCCCTGCGGCGGCGCGGCAGGCGCATCGCCCGGGAGCTGCTGACCCGCAGAAGGGCCGCTGTCGCGGAGCAGATATGACGGGTAACACAAACTCAAGCGGCAACGCCAGGCCACAGCCTGCCCCATACCGCCGGTCACTCTTTACCCGCTTGCTGCAGCTGGTATTCGCAAGCTCGAAGAAGCACGCTTTCCTGGATCGACCCTATTTCGGTCTCGTCATGGCGCTCACACCCGGCAAATGGAAGCGGCCCTTCGCCAACTACATACTGGAGCTCAGCCCGCATTACTTCCTCCCGAACTGGGAAAAAAAATATCCCCCGGAGTGGCCGCACGACCAGAAGGTGGCGGCGAATGCCAGGGAGGGGCTCGCCTACCGGCGCAAGATCGTTGATACCCTGATCGTCCCCCATGCCACTCCTGACACCAGCATGCTGGACTTCGGCTGTGGTCCCGGCGTCATCGCGAACATGGCCGCGCCCTACGTGCGCAGGATGATCGCGGTAGACGTCTCCCGCGGGGTAATAGCGATCAGCCGGGCGCTGGAGCACCCGCCGAACGTCGAATTCATTGCCAACCGGGGCGATAAACTGCCTTTTATCGACTCCGCCTCCCTGGATCTCGTTTTCTCGTTCGTGGTGCTGCAGCACCTGACACCAGGCCAGGTCAAAAGCTTTCTCGCGGAGTTTTACCGGGTGTTGAAACCAGGTGGCAAAGCCGTTTTGCAGATCAAGCTGCGCGAAGCGGGCGAGCCACGGCATGACCCGGGTGTCGGCGGCTGGCTGCATCGACGAACCATGTTGCGCATGGTATTTTATACCCGCGCCGAGATGCAGCAGTTGATGAGCGAGAGCGGCTTTGGCGAATACGCCGTCACCAACCTGCGCGACTACGAAGGCTTCGGCAAAGAACTCGACAATGGGCAGATTGTGATCGCGAGCAAACCCGCATGACAGGCAATCCGGCCCGGGGCGTCGCGTCACCTCCTGCCCCGCGAAATCCTGGCGAGTTCGAGTGATGCGTAGAACCATCGACGAACTGCAGATGTTGCGCGGCTTCGGCATACTCGCCGTGATCGCGCATCACAGCGCCACCAGCCTGTTTGCCTGGAAGAGTCCGGATGTGAACAGGTTCCTGGCCTATTTCTCGGCCAATGCCGCCCTGGACATGTTCTTTGTGATGTCGGGCTTCCTGATCTTCCGACTGCTACACAGCGAGCTGGGCAAGTCAGAGGACCGCTACCACTCCATCCAGATCAGCTGCATTTTCTGGTTGCGGCGCGCATGGCGACTCCTGCCTGCGGCCTGGCTGTGGCTGGTTATCGCCATGCTGCTGGTGGTATTCGCCAATCAATCCAACGCGTTCAACGGCGTGAGGGAGGCCTGGGGTGGCGTGCTTTCGGCCTTCCTGTTCGTCGCCAATTTCAAGTTCGCCGACTGCTTCATGATGTACTCCTGCGGCCCGACGTTCCCCTACTGGAGTCTGTCGCTCGAGGAGCAGTTCTACCTGTTTTTGCCACTACTGATGATTTTCAGCGGCAAGTGGCTGTTGCGCATTCTGCTGGTGCTGCTGTTCACCCAGTATTTCGTTCCGGTGCTTACTCTCCCGCCCACCTTCAGGCTGCAGGGCCTGTTGCTCGGCGTCCTGATGGGCATATGGTCGCTGAGCCCGACCTACCGCATCTTCGAACCGGTGTTCCTGAAAGACAATCCCTGGGTACGCCGCGCGGTCGCCGGCATGCTGGTGGTGTGGATGTGCACGATGAGTCGCCACGCCATCCCGACCTTCATGGTTTTCCAACTTGGCGCCCTCAACGGGGCCATCGTGATCTACATCGCTTCATTCGACAGCAACTACCTGTGGCAGGATGGCTGGCTGAAACGCCTGGGGTTGTGGCTGGGCGATCGTGCCTACGCGATGTATTTGTGCCACATACCACTTTTTTATCTCACCCGGGAGTTTGCCTACCACATCCTCGGTCCGGATGTGCCACTGGGGCCGGAGCATTTCTGGTACTTGCTGGTGGGAAGTATGAGCATGATCCTGGTGCTGAGCCACCTGACCTTCACCCTGCTGGAGCGGCCCCTGCGACGCCGGGGCATGGTGATCGCGGCCGAACTGGAAAAGCGCCAGCAGCTGGACCGGGCGGCGCTCAGGGCGGGGCAGGCCAACCCACCAGCCTAGCCACTTGCCGGGCGCCTCAAGACCCCGCTTCCAGTTCCATCATGATCGCCAGCTGCTGGCGCAGGCGCTGGTTCTCCTCGCGCAGTCGCTGCAGGTCCTCTATCAGCTCCAGCGCCAGGGCAACAGCCGGCCAGTCCAGCTCCAGGTCGCGTTGCAAGCGGCAGGCGCGCTGCACCGTGCCCAGCATCTGCGGCTCGAACAGCCACTGCTGGGGCTGCTCGCCCCGGGGTTCCACGATGCCGCACTCAACGATGGTGATGACGGTCTCGATACTGAGCCGTGCGCTCTGGGTGAGTTCTCCCAGGGTCAGGTAATAGCCGGTCTCACTCATACGGTTTTCCCCCAATTTTCTCTAGGGTCATAGCTGTATACCTCTGCCAGCTGGCGCCACAGCGCCTGTTCCCTGTCGCTGGCGGCCGGCGGCATGCTTATGCGCAGCACCACATACAGATCGCCGCGGTTGTCGCCCTTGCCCAGGCCCCTGCCCTTGATGCGCATGCGCTTGCCGTTCTGGCTGTTGGCCGGCACGGTAAGATTGATGCCGCCCTCCAGGGTGGGCACCGTTAACTTGCAGCCCAGGGCCGCCTCCCAGGGGGCGATCGGCACGGTGATCGTCAGGGTGGCGCCTTCCACCAGGTACAGGGGGTGTGGCGCAAACCGGATCTGCAGGTACAGGTCGCCCGCCGGGGCATCGCCGATGCCGGGTGCACCCTGGCCCTTCAGGCGGATACGCTCGCCCTCGATAACCCCCGCGGGGATCTTCACCTTGAGGGTGCGCTGCTGCCGCACGAGATGCCCCTGTTCGTCAAAACCGGGAACCTCGTAGCTGATCGTGCGGGACTCTCCCCTGCAGGCGTCCTCCAGGAAAATCGCCAGGGTCAGTTCGACATCTTCGCCCCGGCGGGCGAAATGCTGGCGCGAGTAACCCTGGCGCGAGCCATGGCGGGACTGGCCGAATATCTGCTCGAAGAAATCGGAGAACCCGCCCTGGAAATCGCCGCCGGCGGAGTCGAAGCCCCCCGGCTGCCAACCCGGTGGCGGCTGGAAGGGACCCGCCCCGCCCTGTTGGCGCAGCATGTCGTACTGGGCGCGCTTATCCGTATCCTTGAGGACTTCATAGGCCTCGGCCAATTCCTTGAACTTCTCCTCCGCGCGCGGTTCGGTGCTGACATCGGGGTGGAATTTGCGGGCCAGGCGGCGATAGGCCGCCTTGATGGTCTTGTCATCCGCGTCGGGGTCCACGCCCAGTATCTGGTAATAGTCCTTGAATTCCATGGCCGGGTCCTGGTTTCCCCTCGAGTTGGTGGTTCGAGCCTGGCAAGCCTGTGATGTGGCGAGTGGAAGGATAGATCGACCCGGCCCGAAATGCCACGGCCGCTGGCATCGCTGTATAACCCAAAGAGGGCGAGTTTCCTGCTATCCTTTCCACTCCCAAAACAGTGGAGCAGGGCGCTCGCCCGGGCCCCTGACAATAAGAGGACGCGGGACATGAACAAGCGTATCGCCGCCACCCTGGCGGGACTCATCGTCGCTGCCAGCGCGATGGCGCAGCCTCCCTCTACGCCCACCCGGCTGTACTGGGGCGACACCCATCTCCACACCTCCCAGTCTTTCGACGCCTTCCTCAACCTGAACGAGTCCGCCGACCCGGACACGGCCTACCGCTGGGCCAGGGGTCTGCCGGTGATCCACCCCTACAATCGCACCCGGGTGCGGATAGACACCCCGCTGGATTTCCTGGTGGTGTCCGATCACGCCGAGGCCATGGGGGTATTGCGCGCCATCATCAACGGTAACGAACAGCTGGGGGAGCTCTCTGGCTGGGATGCTGCAAAGCGCTGGATGGCGATCCAGGCCATCCGTCTCGCCAGGCGGGCGGGCCATGAGTGGAGCACGGCGGTATTCAAGGACCAATTGCCCCTGCGGCTGGATAACTGGGGCTCCAACCCGGTACTCGACCCCGGCAATCCGCCGATAACGACTGTACTCGGGGATGTTGCACCGCAGGTGGTGGCCAGTTGGAACGAGATCATCGACGCGGCTGAGGCGCATAATGACCCGGGGCGCTTTACCGCATTGCTGGGCTGGGAGTGGAGTTCCACCCCTGCGGGGGCGAACCTGCACCGGGTGGTCATAACCCCGAACGGGCGGGCCGAGGCCACGCAGTACATGCCCTACGGCTCTGACCAGAGCCAATATCCCGAGGACCTGTGGGCCTGGCTGGAGGCCACCGCACGCGCTACAGGCAGCCAGTTTCTCGCTATCCCCCACAACTCGAATATCTCCAAGGGCTATATGTTCGCAGATACCACCCTGCGCGGTGAGCCCCTGACCGCGGCGCACATAAAGACCCGCAAGTTGTGGGAACCGCTGGTGGAAATGACCCAGATCAAGGGCGATTCCGAGACCCATCCCAGTCTTTCACCCGGGGATGCGTTTGCCGGTTTCGAACCCTTCGAGTTCTATCTGCAGCAGGAGCCGGAGCCCTTTCGCGCCGCGGTGGGTGATTTTGTTCGCCCTGCCCTGGGCCGGGGCCTGCAGCTGGGCCAGCGCGAGGGCGCCAATCCCTACCAGTTCGGGGTGATCGGCTCCACCGATGCCCATACCGGCCTGTCCAGCTCCGAGGAGGAAAACTTCTGGGGCAAGATGGCCTACGATTCCATCCCCGAGAACAAGAGCGGCGGGGCGCTTGAAGGCACCCGGGCCAGCGGCTGGGATATGTCGGCTGCGGGCATGGCGGCGGTGTGGGCCACGGAAAACACCCGCCAGGGCATATTCGATGCGATGCAGCGGCGGGAGGTCTACGCCACCACCGGGCCGCGTATCGCCCTGCGCCTGTTTGCCGGCTGGAATTTCGCACCCGCCGATGCCGAGTCACCGGACCTGGCCGGCCTCGGTTATGCCGGTGGCGTGCCGATGGGAGGCGAGCTCAACGGCGCGGCTGCCGCCGGGAGTGGTATCAGGCTGCTGATCAGCGCGTTGAAGGATCCCGAGGGCGCCAACCTCGACCGGGTACAGGTTATCAAGGGCTGGGTGGATGCGGCAGGCGAGAGCCGGGAAAAAATCTTTGACGTGGCCTGGTCCGGTGAGCGCCAGCCCCTGCCGGACGGTTCACTACCCGCGGTGGGCAACACCGTGGATGAGGCAAGGGCCAGCTACAGCAACAGCATCGGCGCGGCGCAGCTGGCCACCGTCTGGGAGGACCCGGAATTCGACCCATCCCTTCCCGCATTCTATTACGTGCGGGTATTGCAGATTCCCACACCGCGACACTCGCTCTACGACGCGGTGGCGCTGCAGATCCCGCCGCCGCAGCAAGTCCCCACGGCCATCCAGGAGCGGGCATACAGCTCACCGATCTGGTACACGCCCTGAGGCGACCCTCTGCCCGGCGCGCTTCAGTGCGGTTTGAAATTCAGCTTCCGCAGGTTGAGGTCGACGGTGACGCTATCCATCGCGTGCTGCTCATAGGGGCGCAAGCCGCTGAGAATCAGGCGTTTCCTGCCACGACCGACAATACTCCCTGACTCGACCAGGTTGAACGCCAGCTGGACCTCGCCGCGTTTGCCATTGATGGCCACTTCACTGTGATCCATTTCCAGTGAGGGCGACTGGATGTCGAGCCGGTCCAGGTCGATGGTCATGCTCTCATACATCACCATCGGCCGATCGGGGTTGATCATCACGTTCTCTCCCGCCAGCAGGGGCACCAGTATGTGCGGGAAGGTATGCCCGGAAAACGCGACGTAATTGCGGGTGAGCTGCTCAATCAACGGCGTGTTCCGGGTGATGTCGCCGGCGCTGTGAACGGTCAGGTACTGCCGCCCCTGGGTGTCATTGATGGCCATCCGGGGCGCGGGTTCGGGCAATACCAGCTCGATGCCGTCAACCACCATGCCGGTAAACGTGAACTCCATATGCTGGCTGATACCATACCGGTTGAGGATGATGGCGAACAGGAGGTCACCGGGTATGCAAAAACGCCGCGCGTCTATGTCATGTATCGGGTTGAAATCGTCCGCGACCTGCTTGGCGAAATTGCTGCCCTGCTCGCGGCTGAAGCTTATCGTGCCGTTGTTGGCCGTGTAATAGCGGTCTATGAGCATGGTGACGCCAGTTGGCTTGCCGTAATGGAGACGGGCGCGAGTCTAGCAGGAATAGCGGTCCTAGCCCAAATGCCACCGCGGCACGACACCGGGGCGCGGGGCAGCGGGCCAGGCCTCAGAGCCAGTCGCGCAGGCGGTAGTAGAGCATGCCCAGCGCCACCAGCTGGCCGCTTAGGGCCTGGCCAAAGGGAATGCGCCGGTGCCCGACGCGCTCGAACAGGTCGAGTCGTTCCAGGGTGCCGCCAATGGCGTCCGCCAGGATTTCAGCGGCGGCGTGGGTCACATTCACCCCGTGACCCGAATACCCAAGGGCGTAGTACACATTGCCACGCAGGCGCCCGATCAGCGGCACCCGGTTGATCACGATGCCGATAGTGCCGCCCCACTCGTAGTCGACACGGGTTGTGCGCAACTGCGGAAACACCTTGTGCATGCGCGGCTCGATACTGCCCCGGATACTGGACGGCACCCTGCCGGAATAGTTGCAGCGGCCGCCGAACAGCAGGCGGCGGTCGGCGGAGAGGCGAAAATAATCCAGCACATGGTTGGGATCGCAGAAGGCCATGTCCAGGGGATTGATCTCCTGCGCCTGCTCCTCACTGAGCGGCTCAGTGGCAATAATAAAGCTGCCGGCGGGAAACACCTGCCCGCAAAGCCGCCGGGTTTCCAGGCGCTGGTAGGCATTGCCCGCAAGCACCACCGCGCTTGCCCTGACCCGGCCGCCGGCGGTCCTGGCGGCCGGCCGCGGGCCGTGCTCGATCGCCAGCACCTCGCAGCCCTCAAACAGTTTGACTCCAAGTTCGGCGGCTGCCCTGGCCTCCCCCAGGCACAGATTGAGGGGATGCAGGTGGCCGCTGCGCCGGTTGATCAGGCCACCGATATAGGCGTCACTGCCCAATACCGAGCGCATCTCATGCTTTGCCACCAGGCGCACATCGGCGCCAAAGCCCCGGCGCTGCAGTTCCTCGTGGTGGGCCTCGAAGGCGCGCAGGTGGCGCGGCTTTAGCGCCACGTCCATGTAGCCATACTTGAAATCGCAGTCGATCGCGTACTTCTGCACGCGCTCGGCGATGATCGCATTGCCGCGCCAGCCAATATCCCAGATCAGGTCCGCCGCCTCGTGCCCGAGGCGACGCGCCATCAGGGCCTCGCCGCTGAAGCCGCCGATCACCTGGCCGCCATTGCGCCCGGAGGCGCCCCAGCCGATGCGGTTTTGCTCCAGCACCGCCACCGAATAGCCGCGCTCGGCGAGGGTGAGGGCGGTGGCAATGCCGGTGAACCCGCCACCCACCACGCACACATCCGTTTCGATATCACCCTGCAGGGCAGGGTAGTCCGGGGCGCGATTGCGGGTGGCGGCGTAGTAGGAATCGGGATGGGGCTGGCTGGTCATGTGGGGTCAAGCCCCGGCGTCACAGCGGCAACTATCGAGACCGCTCGCAGGTGCAGCGGCCGCTCGATGACAACATCCCCGGCGCGCAGCTCGAAACCCCGCAGACCCGGGCTGGAGGCTCCGGGCCCGATGCCGCAAATGGCCAGGTGGTAATGATCGATGGGCTGCAACAGGCAATACCAGGCGGACTCCGCGGCTCCCGGCGCATGGGGGACAATACGCCCGGGCGCGGCGCTCCCGGCTACAGCAACGGGGTAACGCAGGGTAAAACCGGTGGCCTCCAGCTCGCGCCCGAGGGACCCGCCGACGGCCTTGATATGGGCCTCCTTGAGGGTCCAGTAATCGTAAAAGCGACTACTGCGCCCGGCGGCATCGCAGGCCTGCAGGTCCGCCAGCTCCGCGGCGCGAAATAAGCGCCTTGCC
>CAYTDW010000061.1:0-9425 GCA_964436585.1 uncultured Halioglobus sp.
GTTTGCCATCGACCCCTTCCGGATTCACGTAGACAAGGCCCATCATCACCGCGGCCAGCGGGTTTTCCAGTTCGCGCTCGCCGGAATAGCGGCTGGCTTCGCCAGCGGTGGGTGCCAGCCATTCCTTTTCCGAGCCCCAGTAGGTGTCCTTTTCCGGATGCCAGATATCTTCACGTCCACCGGCAAAGCCGAAAGTCCTGAAGCCCATGGATTCATAGGCCATGTTGCCGGCCAGAATGATCAGGTCCGCCCAGGACAACGCATTACCGTACTTCTTCTTGATCGGCCACAGCAGGCGGCGAGCCTTGTCAAGGTTTCCGTTGTCGGGCCAGCTGTTGAGCGGGGCAAAGCGCTGGTTGCCCGTGTTGGCACCACCGCGGCCGTCGGCCACGCGATAGCTGCCGGCGGAGTGCCAGGCCATGCGGATCATCAAACCGCCGTAGTGACCCCAGTCCGCCGGCCACCAGTCCTGGCTGTCAGTCATCAGCGCCTTGAGATCGTGCTTGACGGCTTCCAGGTCGAGCTTGCTGAAAGCTTCGGCGTAGTTGAAGGACTCGTCCAGGGGATTGGTCTTGCGGTCATGCTGGTGGAGGATGTCCAGATTGAGGGTGTTTGGCCACCACCCCGTATTGGTGGTGCCGGCAGTAGTATTGCTGCCGTGCATGACCGGGCACTTGCCCGCTGAAGATGACGACTTTCCCATGGTGTTGGCTCCTTGTCCGAAAGTTGACGGGGCCGCCCCGGGATCACCCCGGAGTGAAACGGCCTGTACCTTTCAGCATAGCCACTTTTATTACTTTTGAAATTTGATTGTTATTATCACTTCGATAGGTTTTATGGATTTTCGGTAAAGGAGGCATCAGCGGCCTGGTTGCCCGGGTTCAGCGGCGGCATTCTCACTAACATGTGCTACCTCCATTTGATAGTATCTCGTCATTACAAGCCGGAAATCCGAGCACTGCTGCGCCTGATGCAGGAAAGACAACCCCGTGCCGCGCGGCCCGAAGCACTGGCCACCGAATTCTTGATCGTGCTGGATTGATGGAGAAGAGCAATGAATAGAAGCCTGCCGGAGTGCACTGTTTGAGCCAGGAAGGCCAACTCCTCGACCATAAATCCTTGCGGTCTGTTAGCGGCAGGAGCGCCGACTGGAACGAGCTAGTGAAGGATTGCATTGCCTTCGCCAACGCGACCGGTGGCCACCTGCTGCTCGGAATCGAGGATGGCCAGAACGGGCCGCCACCAGGCCAACAGGTTGCTGCCGATCTTCCGGACACCATCCGGCGCAAAGTTTCCGAGCGCTGCGTCAACGTGACCGTGCTTCCGGATGTTGTTACCTCTGCCAATGGCGGTCAATACATCAACCTTGCCGTTCCCCGGTCGGTCGCGGTGGCATCAACCACCGACGGCCGCTACTACCTGCGCGTGGCCGACCAGAGCAAACCTGTCACGGGTGACGACGTGCTCCGGTTGGCGGCGGAGCGTGCGGCGCTACCGTGGGAAACCCAGACCACGCTGCAAGTGCCCAGATCGCCACCACCCCGGACAAACTTGGCAAGCTGGTGAATGCGCTGAGGGCATCGGACCGAGTGAAGACATCCGTCAAGGAGAAATCCGATGACGAGTTACTCGATCATTACCAGCTCGCACAAGGTGGCTACCTGACTCACCTTGGCATCCTTTGTCTCGGACAGCAGCACCAACGGGCGCAGCTGACCACAGCCCCAGTGATCCAATTTATCAAGTACGACGAGCAGGGCCAGAAGGTCAATAAGCTGGCGTGGGACGACCACACATTGAATCCGATGGAGCTGATCGAGGCCGTATGGCAGGAGGTGCCCGATTTCCGCGAGCGCTACGAATTACCGGACGGCCTTTATCGCCAAAATGTCCCCGCCTTCGATGAAGTGGTGGTGCGTGAGCTCCTGGTGAACGCGCTGGTGCATCGCCCTGGGCCTGCTCGCGCAGCGCGACGCCATGACCGCCCGCGAACTGGCCGCCGCGTTGGAGCTGACTTCCGTCGAGGCGCTGCAACCCTGGATCAAGCGGCTGTTGGAATGGGAGCTGATCCAGAGTGCAGGGCGCACACAGGCCATGCGCTACTTCGTTGATCCGGGGGTACTGCGCACTCTCAATTTCGTCGGCGGCACCACGCTCAAACGTATCGAACCGCACCGCCTGGCTGCGCTGATCGTCGAGGACGTGGGCCGCTACCCCAAATCGAAGATCGGTGACATCCACAAGCGGATCGGACTGGAAATCCCGCGCTCGCGCATCCGGCGCGGTATTGAACAACTGGTTAAGGCCGGCAAGCTACTGGCAGAAGGGGTGAAAAATGGCACACGCTACCGCCTCCCATAATTTGGCTCAAAGCCGGTCCTATCTGCCCGTCTTGCGCCAAACCGTCGCGCCAACAGCCGGAACAATCACCGTAACCATTTGTCCTGTATTGTTTTTCTGTTTGGATCACAGCGGATACCCGAGCCAAAGCAATGCGCCAAACACTCCTCCCCACCAGGTCGTAGCGGGGATGACTCACGTGCGGAACAGGTGGCCTCATCAAGATCGACTACACCACTGGCACCGAGTGTGAGGTGGATCGTTTCGCCACACCAGCAGATACTATCGCGCAGCCTCCACCAACTCCAGCTGCCCCGTCTTGCGCACTACCCAGTGGGTGATTTCAGCATTGAAGGCAGCATAGCCCCCGATGGCATGCAGCAGTGCATCCGCCGCCGCCCTCTGCGCACCGCGGAGGCTGTGGTAATGGGCCCAGGGCCGCTGGAACATCCACTGGGCATAACTGTGCACAACGCGCTCACCGCGTGCGCTGCCGCTCTGGAAGTGATGCATACCCAGGAAACGGGGTATGTTCCCGCCGGGGTTCTGCTGTAGCCAGGCGGCGTTGTGGCGCACTACGTCCAGCACATCGGGCAACTGGTCGCGGCACATGGTTCGCAGGATGGGCAGCAGCGTCACCGGGATCTCGTCATCCGCGAGCCACTCACCGGAAAGCGGCACGGGGTTGTTCATGCGCTGCACCCAGGCGTAGACATTCGGCGCCCGCGCCTGCATCAGGGCTTTCGGTACCGGATCGCGACCCAGGTGGGCGTAGAGGGGGCCCATGAAACCGAAATCCCCGATACAGGGGCGCGAGCCCAGCAGGAAATCGTACTGGCTGAAATGCGCGTCCAGCTGGTCCAGGAATTCGAGGTAGGCCTGTTCTATTCCCGGCGCGGTCTGCGCGGTAATTCCCAGCCCCGTTATCGAGCCCCGGAACATGGCGGAGGTGCGCTCGCCGATGGCCAGCTGCTCCTCGAGGCGTGCATCCGGCGCGCTCATCCTGCCGAACTCGCCGAAGATGAACTCGCGCTGTTGCTCCAGCACGCTCCAGCGGTAATGCATGGCGGGAATGAGCAGCCATTCGTCGCCATACAGCTCCAGCATCAGCGCCACCAGTTTCTGCACCGGCGTGTCCGGGTAGACAGCAACCGCGGGGTGGGCCGCCTCGAGAAAATCGATGATGTCGGTGCTGTCCTGCACGAACTGCCCGTCGGCAGTGGCCAGCACAGGCACGATCGCCGCGCCGATGTTCGGCAGGATCGTGGATTTGTAGACTGCCCTGGAGGCCGTCACCTCCTCCCAGTCGAGACCCTTGAAACGCATATAGGCCCGCACCGTGCCGGTGTAATAGGAATGATCGCCACCGTAGAGGATGTAATCTGCCACCATCGCTATCTCCCTGCTGCTATTGCGTCTGAGCTGCCTGCCACGATAGCGCGTTCGATGCAATCGAGGCGGTCCTGCCCGAATACGTTCAGTTCGCCGTAGTTGAAACTCGGCACCCCCCACAGCCCATGGGAATAAAGCGCTGCCAGGTTCTCCTGGGCCCACACGCGCCAGCCATCGGCCTGCAGCAGGCCCCGCACCCGGGACCAGTCCAGCCCCACCCGCTCCACCAGCTGTTTCAGCCCGGCATCGGTATCGGAACGGATGCCTTCGGCCCAAACGCCCCGGGCGTAACTTTCGAGGAATTCCTGCCCCTTGCCGGCGGCCTCGGCGAAGTCATACAGCGCGTAGCAGCGCTCCACACCCCGGCCCAGCGGATCGGCGATAAAACCGAAATCGATGCCGAATTTATCCGCCTCCCGTTTGACGTCCGCGGTGATATAGCTGCTCTTGGTCCTGGGCACCTGCATGCGCCGCATGACCATGGGCAGCACCGGTTTGACCACCAGCGGAATCCGGTAGTGGGCGGCCAGCTGCCGCACCCTGACGAGGCCGAGGTAGGAGTAGGGACTCCTGATCGAGAAGTAGATGACGATGGGGATGGCGCGCTGCGCATCCGCTACCTGGTCGGCATTACCCAGGCGACAGAAATCCCGATAAGTCCTGTCGAACTCCAGCCGGGCGCCACCACGGGCGAGGCCCAGTTCATTGAGCCGGCGCTCCAGGTGCTCCAGCCGGTCCAGGCCCCAGTACCACTCGCCGCCATAGTGCAACATGCCGCTCAGGTAGTGGCCATTGGCCTTGAGCAGGTTCTCATTGGCGCGCAGGTGGTGCTTGTAACACTCCACGTTGCCGGACACGCGCGGGTCCAGCAGCGCCTCCAACTGCGCACCGCGGTCGTGCCAGTAAGCACTGAACAGCGCCAGGGCCCTGTCGAGATAGCCCGGCTGCAATTCCCAGTGCAGCAACTGCGCGGTGAGCTGCGCGTCGCGCTGGGGAGTGGTGGCAGGCCTTGCCGCGGGAAATTCCAGCCCGTAGAGCGCCGCCAGGTAAGCCCCGTCCTGGAAGGCATTGCGTTCCCACATGGCCGGCGCCGGGTACATATCCGGCTGCAGGTTCAGGACGGTACGAAAATCGTACTGCAGCGGATAGCGCTCGGCCAGCGCCGCCAGCACCTGCAACAGCACATAGCTGTAGGGATCGTTGATGCGCAGGTAAACCGTCACCCGGTGCGGCTGCTTGTTGCGCAGCCGGCGCCGTTCGGCCCGGCGCCGTCGCAGGTCCCGCAGGCGCTGGCTAGTTATAACGCGAATGAGATGGGGCAGGATGGGACTGGACATGGTCACGCCCCCGCTAAGCCGGCCTGGCCCAACCAGAGCCCGGCGGCGTCCACTGTTTCGATATTGAGCTGGCCAGCCAGGCCCGCCGCCCGGTGTACGCCGATCTCCTGCATTTCAGGCGACATCATCATCTCCAGCATGGCCTGTTTCGAGGGGTAGCGGGCGATGGCGACCACATCCCAGAGGTCCTCCACTTCCCCCAGGCTCAGGCGCGACACCTCGGCCATGAATACAGCACCGCCGCCAAATTTTGGCAGCAACTGGCTCACGGCATCCCCGTACAGGTTATAGGCCTCCCTGCCGGTCAGGTCGGTCTCGCGACCATCCTTGTACTGCGCCCTGTCCTTGAAGCGCAGCAGGTTGACCATGTAGATCGGGCCGTCGTGGCCGGGCTCCAGGAAGCCCGCCATCTGTTCCTTGTTGGGGTACACCGCATTTTCAACTTTCATAGGTATGGCTCACTCCACGCTCAGACAGGGCACCGGGACCTGAATATATTGACATACATAATGCCATCATGTAACCATCCGAGCCATAACAACGACATAATGGATCACCCTGCCATGGGTAGACGAGAACACCAGCAAGCCGACGCAATCCTCTCCCTCATCATAGCAGCCAGGAACATCGCAACACCGCTGGCAGTGGCCGTCATCCTCGCGAGCACGGGCGCACCGGCGATGGCACAATCCGGCGCGCTGGAAGAAGTCATCGTCACCGCCACCAAGCGCGCTGAGAGCCTGCAGGACATTCCTGTCACCGTCAATGCGATTACCGCCGACACCCTGCAGGACGCGGGCGTGGTGAACCTGGCGGACATCGCCCAACTGGTGCCGACCCTCACCGTCTCCACCAACCTCAGCCCGTTTGCCACCGGCATCCGGATCCGCGGTATCGGCACCTCCCAGAACAATATAGCCCTGGAAGCCTCAGTCGCGTTTGTGGTCGACGGGGTTTACCTGGGCCGCTCCGGCCTTGGCATGTCAGACCTGACCGATATCGAGCGCGTGGAAGTTCTGCAGGGACCACAGGGCACCCTGTACGGCAAGAACGCCAACGCGGGCGTTATCAGCGTGGTAACCAAAAACCCGGACTTTGAGGAAACCGGCGGTTATGTACAGGCCACCGCGGGTGATTACGGCCTGCAACAGTACACCGCATCCCTCACCGGGCCGGTCAATGATGAGTTCGCTTACCTGTTCGCGGGCAACTGGCGCCAGCAGGACGGCTGGCTGGAAAACGATACCGGGCCTGACCAGATGTCCGAGGACGGCTGGAACCTGCGCGGCAAGCTGCAATGGCAGCCCAGTGATGACCTGAGCGTCATGCTGACCGGTAGTCACGTGGACCGCGACGACCGCTGCTGCGCTGCGGATGCACTGCAGACCGATACCTTTCTCGCTTTGCTGGCGGCCAATGACTTTCCAGTCCCCAGCAACGATGCCTATGACTGGGAGAACAACATCGACCAGAGCACCGAGTTCACCATGACCTCGGATATGGCGATCCTGACCGTGGATTATGCGCTGGACCAGTTCCAGCTGACCTCCCTCAGCGCCTGGAACGCCTACGACTTCAAATCCTCCGCCGACGCGGATCGCTCCCAGTTCGATATCCTGTCTTTCGTTGATGACAAAACCAGTGGCAGCGCCTTCTCGCAGGAGTTCCGCCTCAGCAGCGACCTGGAGGGCCCGCTGCAGTACCTCGGCGGCCTGTACTACCTGCACGAGGAGAACGAGCGGGATAACCCCCAGCCCTTTACCTTCCTGGGCGAGGACATCGTAGCCGTGGGCAGGGCGACCTTCGGGCCGCAGATCGCGCTGATAGCCGCGCCCGGGGACTATATCGCCGCAGTGGCAGAGTATGAGACCGATGCCTATGCGGCGTTCGGCCAGACGACCTACAGCTTTAGCGAGGAGTGGCTGCTGACCCTGGGCCTGCGCTACACCGCCGAGGAAAAGTCGATTGATGGCTATGTTGAAACCTTCTCCAGCGCACCCGCCGCAACGATCCCCGGCATTCCCACTTTCGTGGAGCTGATAGCCGCGCCCGGTGGCGGCGAGTCGCAGCTCAACAAGGACAGTGTCACCTGGCTGGCCAGCCTGCGCTACTTTGTGAGCGCGGACACCATGGTGTTTGCTGCCGCCGCCACCGGCGCCAAGTCGCCCGGGTTCAACGCCCCCGGCGCGCCTTCGGGCAACCTGGAGTTCGGCGAGGAAACCACCAACAACTACGAGCTGGGCGTCAAGAGCCAGCTGCTCGATGATCGGCTGAAGCTGAACGCCACCGTGTTCCATTCCGAGTTCGATGACCTGCAATTCCTGGCGCAGCTCCCGGTGGGCGCGGGCACCTATGTCAGCAATGCCGCGAAGGCCACCACCCAGGGTATCGACCTGGGTTTCACTGCCCTGCCCCTGCCCAACCTGATCCTCGACGGCGGTGTGCAATACCTGGATGCGGAGTATTCCGAGGGCGAACTGGAGCAGTTCAATGTAGTGTTGGCGCCCGACTGGAGCGGCAGCCTCGCGGCTACCCTGGTGCTGCCGGTTGCAGGGGGCAACGCCTACCTGCGCACCGATTACAGCTTTATGGGGAATCACTACACCAACCCCACCTACCAGCCACCTGAGGCGAAGCAGGACAGGGAGCTGGTCAATGTGCGCCTGGGCTGGCGTAACGACAGCTGGGATGCGGCCATCTGGGCGAGGAATATCACCGACGAATCCTATTCTACCCTCGCCGCGGCGCCCTTTCTGTTGACGGGCATGACGGCGCAGTTCCTGCAGCCACCGCGCACCTACGGCGTCACGGTAAAATACAGCTTTTAGCGCCGCCGCAAGCAACCGACCGGCCCGGGGAATCGACCGCTGTCCGGTCGACCAGCGCTCTTTGCAAGCCGCGGCCGGCAGTGCAGAATGGGCGGCTCCCGGGCACGCCTCGTCCCATTGCCGGAGCAACCATAATATGTACGAGCAACTGCAACAAACCGTCGCCGAGATGACCGCCCCGGGCCAGATGTTCAGCATCGCCCAGGTCGAGGTCGGCGGCTACCCGGTTAAAGCCTGGGCCATGGCGCCCAACTCCCTGCGCGACATCTGGCTGAACTCGGCGGGCCACGCCAATGCCGATTACCTGGTGTATCGGGATGAGCGCTGGACCTATGCCCAGGCCCACGAGGAGGTGGCCCGCATAGCCAACTGGCTCATCGCCAATGGCATCGGCCGCCACGACCGGGTGGCCATCGCCATGCGCAATTTCCCGGAATGGATGCTCTCCTATTGGGCCATCGCCAGCATCGGCGCGGTCTCTGTGGGTGTGAACGCCTGGTGGGTAGCGGATGAGTTGAAATACGGCCTGGAGGATTCCGGCACCCGGCTGCTGATCTGCGATGCCGAACGCCTGGCGCGCTTCGAGGAGATCAGAAGGGAGTTCCCCGCCATGCAGGTGGTGGCGGTGCGGGTGGATGCTGCGCCGGCCTGGGCCACGCCCTGGAGCGAAGTATTGGCGGCGGATGCCCTTATGCCCGATGCCAGTATCGATCCCGATGACGACGCCTGTATCTTCTATACCTCCGGCACTACCGGCGCGCCCAAAGGCGCCCAACTGACCCACCGGGGCTGCGTGAACAACATCCTCAGCGTGGTATTCGGCACCGTGGCGCAGGCGAACGCCCAGGCCAGGGCCCAGGGCAAGGAGCCGCCCGGGCTGCTCGGCGGCGGCAAAACCCAGTTGGCCTCGATCATCGCCACGCCCCTGTTCCATGTCACCGCCAACAATTGCATGGCCCAGACCGCGACCATCGGCGGCGGCAAACTGGTGCACATGCACAAATGGGATGCGGGCGAGGCGCTGCGACTTATCGAGCAGGAGAAAGTCACCATCTTCAGTGGCGTCCCCACCATGAGCCGGGAGATTATCAACCACCCCGATTTTGCCACCCGGGACACCTCCACCCTCGCGGCGTTCAACGGCGGCGGCGCCCCGGTGCAACCGGACCTGATCGGCAAGATCGATAGCGCCGGACGGGGAGCCCAGGCCGGCCAGGGTTATGGCATGACTGAAACCTGCGGCATTATCAGCACATCGTCGGGTTTTTTCCTGTCCGACAAACCCAGGAGCGCCGGCCTGGTGGTGCCGATTTTTGAGGTGAAATGCATCGACAGTGAGGGCAACACGCTGCCCACCGGTGCAACCGGGGAAATCTGTGTACGCAGCTCCCAGGTGATCAAGGGCTACCTCAACCGGCCCGACGCCACCGCCGAGACCATCGTCGACGGCTGGCTGCGCACCGGCGACATCGGCCACCTCGACGACGAGGGCTTCGTCTACATCGAAGACCGGGCCAAGGACATGATC
>CAYTDW010000062.1:0-9409 GCA_964436585.1 uncultured Halioglobus sp.
CTGTCGCCCACGACCTGGTAGTACCACTCCCAGGCCTCCGGGTTGATGGGCTCCCCCACAGTGCCCAGCAGGCGCAGGCTGCTGCGTGAGCTGCGCCTGACCGGCTCGTCGCCCACCGCATGCAGCGCGCGAATGGCCGTCGGCGCGGTATAGAAGATGTTGACCTGGTGTTTGTCCACGACCTCCCAGCAGCGCCCGGCATCGGGCCAGGTGGGCACCCCTTCAAACATCAGAGAGATGGCGCCGTTGGCCAGGGGGCCGTACACGATATAGCTGTGCCCGGTGACCCAGCCCACGTCCGCCGTGCACCAGAAGACTTCGCCCTCGCGGTAGTCGAAGACATAGCGGAAGGTCATGGCCACCTGCAGCAGGTAGCCGCCTGTGGTGTGCAGTACACCCTTGGGCCTGCCGGTGGAACCTGAGGTGTAGAGGATGAACAGGGGATCTTCCGCATCCATGGGTTCTGCCGGGCAATCGGCGGCGGCGCCCTCGGTGGCGTCGTGATACCAGACATCCCTGCCCGCTCGCCAGGCCACGTCGGCGCCGGTGCGGCGCACCACGAGGCAAGTGTGCACATTGGGGCAGCTTTCCAGGGCCTTGTCGGCATTCATCTTGAGTGGAATGGCCCGACCGCCGCGCACACCCTCATCGGCGGTGATGAGCGCCCGGCAGTCGGAATCCAGGATCCGATCCTTGAGGGCCTCCGGCGAGAAGCCGCCGAACACCACCGAGTGCACCGCGCCGATGCGGGCGCAGGCCAGCATGGTATAAGCCGCCTCGGGGATCATGGGCATGTAAATACAGACGCGGTCGCCCTTGCGCACGCCGCGCGCCTTGAGGACATTGGCGAGCCGGCACACTTCCAGCCCGAGCTCGGCGTAGGTGATGTGTTTGCTGTCGGCGGGGTTGTCGCCCTCCCAGATGAAGGCGGTCTGGTCGGCGCGCTGCGGCAGGTGGCGGTCGATGCAGTTGTAGCTGACATTCAGCCTGCCGCCGGCGAACCAGCGGGCCTCGCCGTTGGCAAAGTCGCCGCTGGCTACCGTATTCCAGGGCTTGTCCCAGGACAGGAATTCCAGTGCCTGCTCGCTCCAGAAGCCGTCGCGGTCAGCGATTGACCGCTGGTACATCTGCCGATACTTTTCCCCGTTGATATGGGCATCGGCGAAATTTGCCGGCACTGGATGGACAGGAAATTCATGCATGGCAACCATCCCGCTGGGTAATCACTGACTGATCCGGAATGATACTGCGCCTGCGCCTTGAAGCAAGCGGGCCGAACAGGGATGCGGGGAGAATGAGGTTGCCGGGGCTAGCGACCGCCCGCGAGCATGCCCCAGTCGGAAACCGGGTTGAGGGCAATGCGGACATTGTCGATCAGGCGGGTCGAGCCGAGTCGCGCGGCGGCGAGGATAGCGATTTCCTCGGTACTCTCAGTGACCGCACGCAGGGTGCTGGCGTCGCGGATGGCAAAGTAATCGGGTTCCAGGCCGGCCTGCAGCAACTTCATGCGGGCGTGGGATTCCAGCTGCAGAAAATTGTCGAAGCCGCAGGCGATGGCCTCGCGGCAGCTGTTGAGGGTCTGGTGAATCACTGGCGCGAGTTGGCGCTGTTCAGGTGACAGGAAACCGTTGCGTGAACTCTTGGCCAGGCCGTCTTCGTCCCGGCAGGTTGCCACCCCGATGATGCGCACCGGCATGCACAGATCCCTGACCATCTTGCGCACGATAGAAAGCTGCTGGAAATCCTTTTCGCCAAACACCGCCACATCGGGCTGCACGATGTTGAACAGCTTGGCCACGACCGTGGTAACGCCATCGAAATGCCCCGGGCGACTGCTGCCGCACAGGGTATCGGACAGGTCTGGTACCCGGACCTGGGTCTGGATGGCCATCCCCTCGGGGTAAATTTCCGCGACATCAGGGGCGTACAGCACCTGCACCCCCTCGCTGAACAGCTTTTCCTTGTCTGCCGCCATGGTGCGAGGATAGGCGTCGAGGTCTTCGTTGGGGCCGAACTGCAGGGGATTGACGAAAATACTGACGACAACGACGTCGCACATGGAGCGGGCTTTGCGCACGAGCTTGAGATGGCCTTCGTGCAAATTGCCCATGGTGGGAACAAAGGCAATACTCTGGCCATTGCGGCGAAAGTGCTGCAGGGCTGCCTGTAACTGCACGTTGTTGCTGTAAGTTCGCATATCGACCTCATCCCTTGTGTCCGGAACGGTGATGCTAAACGAATAGCATTCACGGGCCTGCCGCCCCGGGTTGCTACCTCGCGCCTCGGGGAGCGAAAGTATGAACCAAGGCCGGGGGCCCGGCAACGGGATTTTGCGAAAAATTCACGTCGTTCCGGGGCCCCTGGAAACGCTCAGGTGGGAGGTAAAACAGACTGCGGTCTGTCGATAGGTAAGTAAGTGCTCGCATGCGGCCTTGTTGCTGTACTTTATGGCCTCGGGGGGTCCAGAAGACCCGGTTGGCTGGGTGCCGGATTACTGGTAGGAGTGTTCCAGAGTGGGGTATTCCCCGGCCTTCACCGCATTCACAAACGCCTTCACGGCGCCCTGGATCGTGGTCTGGCCTGCCATGAAATTGTGGACGAAGCGGGCGGTCTTCTCGGTGAGCCCCAGCAGGTCATGCAGAACCAGGACCTGGGCGTCGGTACCCGGCCCGGCGCCGATGCCGATCACCGGGATATCCAGCTTGCGGCTGATATCACTGGCGAGAGTGGCCGGTATGCATTCCAGCACCAGCAGGCTGGCACCTGCATCCTTGATCTCCACCGCGTCGGCGAGGATCGATTTGGCCTCCTTGGGCGTGCGGCCCTGCACCTTGTAGCCACCGAAGGTATTTACCGACTGGGGCGTGAGGCCCAGGTGGGCGCAGACCGGGATGCCGCGTTCAACCAGTTTGCTGATTGTGCCGCTGAGCCAGGTGCCCCCTTCCATCTTCACCATCTGGGCGCCGGCCTGCATCAGCCGGGTGGCGTTGGCCATCGCCTGGTCGGGATTCGTGTAGCTCATGAAGGGCATATCGGCGATAACCAGGGCGCCGTTTGCCGCCCGACAAACGCACTCGGTGTGGTAGCTCATGTGGTCCATCGTGACCGGAATTGTGCTGTTGTGGCCCTGCAACACCATACCCAGCGAGTCCCCCACCAGCATGGTCTCGGCGCCGGCCTCGCTGATAATGCGGGCAAACGTGGCGTCGTAGGCGGTGATGCAGACGAACTTTTCCCCCGCTGCCTTCATTTTGTCCAGGGTGCTGATAGTTACCTTGGCCATCGCTACAGCTATCCGAAAAAAGTGGGGTTGAAATAGTGACGGCCGCTGCGGATCTCCAGCAGGTAGTCCACCAGGTGAATATAGTCGGCCTCCCTGTTGACCAGGTCGAGTTCGCTGGCATTGACGATCAGCAGGGGCGCGTCATCGTAATATAGAAAGAACTCACTGTACACTTCGTTCAGGCGTTCCAGGTACTCCCTGTTTATGGCCTTTTCGGCGGCGATTCCGCGGCTTTCGATACGTCCCAGCAGGACTTCGGGTGAGGCCTGCAGGTAGACGACAAGGTCGGGTTTTGGAGCGTCTATGGTAAGTCGCTGGTAGACCTTCTGGTAAAGCTGAAACTCGTCCTGGTCCAGGTTGATCCGGGCAAACAGGGGATCTTTCTCGATCAGGAAATCCGCCACCCGCTCCTGCTGGAAGATGTCGCCCTGGCGCAGGTCCTGGATTTTCTGGGAGCGCTGGAACAGGAAGAACAGCTGGGTGGCCAGGGCCGCCTGCTTACGGTTGCGGTAAAACCTCTCCAGGAACGGGTTTTCATGCGCGTTCTCCAGCAGGCTCGGGTAGTCGAAGGTGGTCGCCAGGCGCCTGGCCAGCGTGGTCTTGCCCACCCCGATGGGACCCTCCACCGCAATATAGGCGGGGGGCTGGCGCCCCTTCAGGTCGAACTCGATAGCGGTGGTATCGGGCATTGGCGCTGTCTACCCCGTCATTCCATGTCCGGGGGGACGCTGGTCTGTGGTGTTAGCCGCAGCCTGGTTCTGACCAGGTCCCCCCGCGGGCATCGGGCGATCAATGTAACAAGTTCTCTCCCGTCCGGCAGCACCAAATGTGGCCCGGCGATTTCCGCCAGCGGGTAGAGCACGAAATTGCGCTGTTGCAGTTCCGGGTGCGGGATGGTCAGGGAAGAGGTTGCGATCGTTCGGTCGCCGTAGAGGAGGATATCCAGGTCCAGGGTGCGCGCTCCCCAGCGAATCGTGCGAACCCTGCCCTGGGCCTGTTCAATGGCCTGCAGTGCCGCGAGCAATTCGGCGGGCCGCAAGCTGGTATCCAGCCGCAGCACAGCGTTGAGGTAATCCGGTTGTTCACCCGGACCGACGGCGGCGCTGCGGTAGACACTGGAGACCTGCACCAGCTGGGATGCGGGCAGATGCGCGATGGCTATAAGGGCTTTGCGCAGCTGGAGCAGCGGTTGCTGCAGGTTGCTGCCCAGGCCGACATAAGCCGGGGTCATGCCTTGGCGCGGCGGCCGCGGGACCTGCGACCGCCGCGCGGCGACTTGTCCTGCTCAGCTTGCAAAATTCGCTGCTCCATCGGCAATTTCTGGAATTCAGTCCACCAGCTGCCGAGGTTGCCGGTATTCTCCCCGGCCTGTTCCCGCAGCAGCAGGAAGTCATAGGCCGCGCGAAAGCGACGGTGCTCGACCAACTCCGCCGCCTTGCGGCCACGGCGATTCTCCAGGCGCAGCTGGAATTCCCATATCTCCCGCATGGGTTGGCTGAAGCGCTTGGGAATGGAGATGTTGCGCACCGCCTCGGAAATCGCTTCATGGGCGGCGTTGTTCATGGCGACCAGGGGCGGTTCGCCATGGTCCTGCAGTCGCACCGCCTCACGCTGTACCACTGGCCACAGCAGGGCGGCGAGGATGAAAGCCGGTGTAACCGGTTTGTCCTGGGCGATGCGCTGGTCGGTACTGACCATGGCGGCGCGGACCAGGGCGGCGGCCGTGGGGTGCCGGAGCAACTCTGCGTAGGTATCGGGGAACAGGTACAGTATCAACTTGTGCTTGAGCAGCTGATCAAACGTGTTCGCGGCGTGGCCGGCCAGGAACAGCTTGAGAAACTCGTCGAACAGGCGCGCTGCCGGAATTTCCGCCAGCAGGTGGGCGCAGCCGGGAATGGCACGGGCGGTGGCGGGGTCGATGCGGAAGTCGAGCTTGGCAGCGAAACGCAGGACCCGCAGCATGCGCACCGGATCCTCGGTGAAACGCAACGCCGGCTGGCCGATCACGGAAATGCTGCGGCGCTCCAGGTCCCTCATTCCCTGTACATGGTCGAATACCTCGAAGCTGCCGGCGTCGTAATACAGCGCGTTGACAGTGAGGTCCCGCCGCACCGCGTCTTCCTCGAGCGTGCCGTAAACATTGTCCCGCAACAGCAGGCCGCTGGCTGACTGGCGGGAGTGGTTGCCGCCGGTTTCCGAGGTGGGCTCGGCATCGTTCTCATGGTGGCCGCGAAACGTGGTGACCTCGATGATTTCCTGCCCGAAGCGCACGTGGACGATACGAAAGCGGCGCCCGATGATGCGGGAGTTGCGGAACAGGGCGTGTACGGTTTCCGGCGTGGCGTTGGTGGCGATGTCGAAGTCCTTGGGATGCCCTCCCAGCAACAGGTCCCGGACCGCGCCGCCCACCAGGTAGGCCTGATGCCCGCTTTGGCGCAGGCGGGACATTACCTTGAGAGCGCCGTCGCTGATATTTTTGCGGGAGATGCAGTGCTGGTCCCTGGGAATGATATTCAAACGAAATGGTGCCCGTTACGGTGGCCTGGAGGCGCGCAGTCTAACACATTTCGATTGGCGGATTAGCGGGGCTTGGGCGGGTTGCGCCCGGGAGTGAATGAAGGGGAAAACACTGTTTTCCCCATCCAGGTCTCACTTAAGGAGTTATTGTTATTTCTTGAGGTCTGTTATTTTTATCGGTGGTATCAAAACACAGCTTGAGCGATTGCCCGAGCGCTTTTCCATTACCGCCGGGTACTCTCTCGCTCGCGGCCGAGCATATGCCAGCTCGAATCGCTACCTGGCCACAACGAAATTGAAGGGGAAGTTGTCTTCCCCATCCAGGTCCATAGTGGCGCGTGTTATTTTTATTACGGTTGCTATTATTTTTATTTTTCGAACCTGCCTGATAAAAGCACGCCGCGTGCCAAACTAAATAAAAACCATGTTAATCAATAATATACAGTATTTTCTTTCACGTTCGGATCGCCGCCAAGCGGCCGCTTGTTACCTAACTACACCGCTTTATGTAACGTCGATGCGACCCGGTAACGCGCGTTTTTCGCGCCCGGCGGACTTCCCGCCCTGGTTGGTGGCACCCGTCCGGTTGCGTGGAATACCCAGTCGCTGGCGGCGTTCCCACAGGCATTTGCGACTCACCCCGAGTTTCTGGGCGAGCTCGGTCTCACTCATGGAATCCTGGTGCTCCATGACAAAGCGCTGGAAATAGTCCTCCAGCGACAGATCCTCCACCGGATCGGAATTACTGCTGCTGGGCCTTCTCGCGCCCGGGACCATGCCCTGGGCGCCGCGGATTCGATTGATATTGACCAGTTCCAGGTCGATACCCAGGGCGTCGGAATCGATCTCCTCGTTGTCGGACAGGATTACCGCCCGCTCGATGGCGTGTTCCAGCTCGCGCACATTGCCCGGCCACTGGTAGGTGGTGATGGCCTGGATCGCGCGCGGGGACAGCCGCATGGGCTTTTTCCCCAGGCGCTCCACCTGGGCCTGCAGTATATTCTCCGCCAGGTGCAGGATGTCCTTGCCCCGTTCCCGCAACGGCGGGAGTGACAGCTGCAGTACGTTGATCCGGTAGAACAGATCCTGGCGGAACAGGCCCTCGGCGGCAAGGCTATGCAGGTTGCGGTGTGTAGCGCAGATCAGGCGCACATTGACCTTGCGGGAGTGGACCGACCCGATGCGGCGGATCTCGCCCTCCTGGATAAAGCGCAGCAGGCGGGCCTGGGCCTCCATGGGCAACTCGCCGATTTCGTCCAGGAACAATGTGCCGCTGTCGGCCGCCTCGATCAGGCCCATCCGGCTGGCATTGGCGCCAGTGAAAGCCCCCTTTTCATAGCCGAACAGCTCCGACTCGATCAGGGTATCGGGAATGGCCGCGCAGTTCACCGAGACCAGGATCTTGTCGGCGCGGGGGCTATGCCGGTGCACGCTGCGCGCGACGATTTCCTTGCCGGTACCGGTTTCGCCAAGCACCAGCACGGTGGAGTCGGTGGGCGCCACCTTGCGGATATGCTCAAACAGGATGAGCATGGCCTGGCAGTTGCCGGTAATACCGGCGACCCCGCTTGGTTTGGGCGGACTGGCAGTGCCATTTTTTTCCTGGATGCGGCGGGGTGCCGGGTGGTCGGCGATGATGCGTTGCGCCGCGGCGATCATATCTGCGTGATCGAATGGCTTGGCGATGTAGTCCACAGCCCCCATGCGCATGGAGTCGACAGCCGAGCGCAGGCTCGCATAACTGGTCATGATCAGCACCGGCACCTCTCCCGCCTTGCGGATCAGGTCGGTACCGGGTGCGCCGGGCAGGCGCAGGTCGCTGATGATCAGGTCGAATTCCTCGAGATCCTGGCCCGACTGGGCTTCCTGTACCGAGCCTGCCTCGCTGACCTCGTAACCATTGCGCTCAAGCAGGCGCCGAAGTGCCGTCCGGATGACCGATTCGTCTTCGACTACGAGGATTTTGTGCATCAGGTGTTACCCGTTGTGTATCCGCTTCCCAACATACTATCCCAATCGGGCATTTTCCAGTAGCAGCTGTAACCCGCGGCGCAATGGCAGCCGCATTTGCGGCTAGGCCGCGAAAGTGTCGCCATAGCTGGCCAGCGGCAATTCGAGGCTAAACCGGGCGCCCGGGTTGGGCTCATCGTAAAGCGGGCTGGTGACGCTGACGCTGCCTCCCATGTCGTCCATGATGCTGAATACCAGCGCCAGTCCGAGCCCGGTGCCGGCGCCGGGGTCCTTGGTGGTGAAGAAGGGTTCGAACACCTGGGCCTGCAACTCCGGCGGGATGCCGCAGCCATTATCCTGGATGTGGATCTGGACCATGTCGCCCCGGCCTTCGGCCAGAATTTCAACCCTGCCGAAGTCGTCGCAGGCATCCCGTGCATTGCCCAACAGGTTGACTAACACCTGCAACAGGCGCTGGCTGTCGGCCAGTACCACCAGTTCCCGGTCACATTGGTTGTCGAACTGTATCGGTTTCGCCTCCCGATCCAGCGCCAGCAGGTGTATTGCCTCGTCGACACAGTCCGCGAGGTTACCGGGCGTGAGGGTGACTTCCCCGGAACGGGAGCCGGCGTGAGAGAAGTTCACCAGTGAATCGACGATGCGACTGATGCGGTTGGTCTGTTTGAGAATGTCCTGTGCGGCGAAACGGATTTCGTCCGGATCGGATTCGAACTCCAGGTTCTGGGCGAGGCAGGCGATGCCGGTGACCGGATTGCCTATCTCGTGGGCAACGCCCGCTGCGAGCCGCCCGATGGAAGCCAGCCGCTCGTTGTGCAGGAGCTCTTCCTCCAGTCGCTCGAAATCAGTGATGTCTTCCACCAGGATCACGGTGTCTGCGGTCCTGCCGGTGTGCCGGCGATCGGCATCTGCCTTGTGCAGGCTTATCCAGCGGGAGTGGCTATCCTCCCGCGGTACCTCGAGCCTGAGCTGGACGTTGCGGTCCCCCCGTTGGAAATCGCCAAGTATCTGCCGCCAGGGCTGGGGCAGGGAGTCCAGCAGGGCACCCAGGGCCTGCTCCGGGGCAATATCGGTGATCTTTGCCATGCTGCGGTTCCACAGCAGGCATTCGTCGTCTGCCCCGATCGAGCACACGCCAATGGGCAGGTTATCCAGGGTTTCCCGATAGTGGCGCCGGAGGTTGTCCAGGTCTGCTGTCAGCCCGGTCAGCCTCGGCTGCACCCGTTCGAGACGGCGCTCGATGAAGTAAATGTCCTCAGTGCCGACTTCCAGTCCCGGTTGGAAGGGGAGGCAGCGCTCGACAATGTTGTGGGCCACGGCCGGGCCCAGCAGGCCGGAAAGATTGGCTTCCAGGCGCGCCCGCAGCCGGCGCAGGGCATAGGGTCGGGCCTCAGCCGCGGAGAATCGCAGCTCGGCAAGCGCCTTGTTTACCTCGGATTGAGCCGTCTTCGCACCGAGGGCAGAAGTGAGCTGTTCAATGAATTCCTCGGCGTTGCGCTGCGCCAGTACCCTGCGGACGGGGCGCGTCAGGTCGTCCATGGAGCAGATTTCAGCAGCCACCCGTTCCTCGTCGCTGGCTTTGGTCAGCACAGAGACCAGCACGAACACGCAGGCATTGAGCAGGAGTGACACGAGGATGGC
>CAYTDW010000063.1:0-9395 GCA_964436585.1 uncultured Halioglobus sp.
GTGCCCAGGACACCGAGTTCGGCGGCCCAGGTGGCATAAGGCCCAAAGAAGGCGGAAGGGGGCTGTATTTCAATCACAACCCCAATTTTTACCTGAATGAGGAGGTGTTCATCACCGGTGTTCGCTTACACGTTAACATGGTTTTTGATTTTCTCAATGGCAGGATATGAGGCACCTTGCTGCCTGGCAGAGCACGGAGATCTGGGGGTAGTGTGCTTTTAGCTTCAAAGACTTAAAGCCTTGCCATTGTTTTCTATCCGTGCCCATTCACCGGGTCTATTTCCGTTACTGGCTTCGTGCGCTGAAGTTGGGTATGGCGGTCAAAAGCGGCCCGTGTTAGTAGCCACCGCGACATTGAATATCTTGTGGCCGATCAATAACCTGGCGTGGTGCTGAGCGAGTTTAGACGTACAGCTTTATGTCTATCGGACCAATATCGACAATAGTTGGGAGATTGCTGCTAGGCTAAAAGATTGAGAATAGTTTGATTAGAGGCATCCAAGGTGTCATTAAGTATAGGGCATATTAACGGCCTATTGAGAGTAGATACCCTCGTTGATTCTGCCGGCTGGACTTGCTGATCTGTCGAAGTTCCCACCTGATGACCCGAAAACTCCGTTCGCGGCATTGAGCATGCTATTCTTATCCGTTCATTCCTGAACGAGAGCACGCAACAGCTCATGCCATGCGTTTTTCACTGGCTTCCTTGCTGGCGGAGTGCTGTTGGGCTGCGATGCTTCCCGGCGAAAAGAGGCAATGTCCCAGGTGGCGCTCTGGTCGGTGGCGCCAGCAATGGCCGAGTCGGTGTTTCCTGTTCTTTCTGGTGCAGGTGAGTCAGTATTCGATCGATGACGTCCTGGTCCTCTATACAGGCGATCACTCTGACTGAGCCGCCGCAGCGTCCGCAAACCTCGATGTCGATACTGAACACACGTTTTAGTCGCTGGGCCCAGGTCATTGCGGCATGACGCTCGGCGGATGTGCGGACTTCTGCGTTGGAGATGGACTTGAAGCCTTTTCCGCGCCTGGCTGGCGTAACGAGCCCTCGCCAGCGGTGGTTCGGCGCCAGGACGCCGTGGTAGCGGGTAAGGTTGACGCGAGGTTTGGGGACCAGCGCTGCCAACCGTGCGATGAAATCCACCGGCTCGAATGCCACCTGTGTCGTCCCATCGCGGTAGGGCGTCTTCAGGGTATAAACCACCTTGCCAGTGGAACTCAGTGAAAGACGGGGGAACACGGCGAGCGCACCGATCAGCGATACCGGTACCGTCAGGGTGGGAATCAGCGTGGCCCGGGCGCTCTGCAGGAATATATAGACGACCAGTATCACCAGGAAGACCGCCTGGAACAGGGTCACCACGATTTCTCTGATGCCGGCGGTAATCGGTTTGGTGGTATCGAGTGAGACCACGTATTCGACATCGTCCGGAAAGCCCTGGGCAATCGTTTCCAGGGCAGCGAAAACCTGCTCTGCAACGTCCAGACCGTTGGCGTCCGGCAACTGGTAGATCTGCACCAGCGCCGAGGGTTGGCCGTCCAGGCGCACCTTGTAGAGGTAGTTCTGGCTGCCCAGTTCGATGCGGGCCACGTCGCGCAGCAGTACCTGCGAACCGTCGGGGTTGGCGCGCACCACTACCTGGCCGAATTCCTCCGGGGTTTCGAAGCGCCCGCCGGTATTGACCGTGTAGGTGAACTCGGTGCCGGGTGGTGCCGGCTCTCCCCCGATCTGGCCTGCCGGTACCAACACATTCTGCTGCTGGATGGCGCTGGTGATATCCGGTACCGTCAGGTTGAGCTTGGCGAGCTGGTCCGGCTTGATCCAGATGCGCATGGCGTACTCGGTAACACTGCCACCGAGGACCTCGGCGAGACCGACGCCCCGGATCCTCGCCAGTTCATCCACCAGATTGATGGTCGCGTAATTGGTGAGAAAACTCTCGTCGTAGGTGCCGTTGGGGGAGACCAGGGAGATGAGCAGGAGCGGGAAAGCCAGCTTTTTCTTGACCGTAACGCCAAGACGTTTTACCTCCTCCGGCAGCGTCGCCTGAGCCTCCGAGACCCTGTTCTGGGTCAGCACGTTGGCCATGTCCAGATCACTGCCGACCTCGAAGGAGACGTCCAGAGACATGCGGCCGTCACTGGAGTTGGTCGAGCTCATATAGATCATGCCCTCGACACCATTGACTTTCTGCTCGATCGGAGTGGCCACCGATTGTTCGACATTGATCGCATTGGCGCCGGTGTAGGTACCGGAAACCTGCACCATGGGCGGGGTGATTTCCGGGTATTGGGCAACGGGCAACCTGCCCAGCGCCACCAGGCCAACGATGACGATGATAATCGCAATCACCATCGCGACTATCGGGCGGCGGACGAAGAATTCGGCCATGAATCAGTCCCTGGTTTCGCTGTCAGTAGCCGCGGGGTCTTCAAAGGAGACCGGATGGGCTTGCACCGCCGTCCCCTCTTTCAGACTGAGGAGCCCCTCGATAGCCACCTGTTGTCCCGCTTCGAGACCCGACTCCACCACCACCAGGGGGCCCACCTGCGGACCGAGTTCGACGGTCTTGAGGGTGACTTTGCCGTCGTCGTCCACCACGAAGACCCGGAAGTTCCCCTGCAGTTCCGCCACCGCGCGCTGGGGGATCAACAGCGCATCCGGGAGCCTGTCGATTGCTATCCTGGCGCGCGCGAACTGTCCCGCAATAACGATGGAATCGGGGTTTGGAAAGTCGGCCTCCAGGGTGAAGGTGCCGGTCTCGGGGTTCATGGCGGCATCCGATGCCACAATCTTTCCCTTGTAGGGATGGATGGAGCCATCCGCCAGGATCAGCTCGACCTGGCCTCTGGAGCTGTCTTGCGGGGACTCTTCATTGCCCCGTTGCCGTCGCGCCGATAACGCGCGGCTGAGGCGCAGAAAATCCCGCTCATTGATAGCGAAACGCACCCGGATGGGGTCGGTGCGGGAGACATAGTTCAACACAACCGGGTTGGGTGGCGAACCGACGAACTCGCCGACCTTGGCTGCCGAAATCCCGATGTTTCCGGTGATGGGCGAGTGGATTTCGCTGTAACTCAATTCAATATTTGCGAGTTCCAGCTGCGCCTCGGCCGCCTGGACCGAACCCAGTGCCGCATCGCGTTGCGCCAGGGAGGCATCCAGGTCCTGTTGGCTGACGGCCTTCATCTCGGCCAGGGGTTTGATCCGCGCCAGGTCGGCCCTGCTTTTGGCCAGCATGGTTTTCGTTTCCGCCAGGCGTCCCTCCGCCTCGACAACCTTGGCGCGATAGGGGCGCGGATCGATCGTATAGATCAACTGGCCTTCCTGGACCTCGCTGCCCTCGGTAAAATTCATGCTTTCGAGAAAACCCTCGACCCTGGCGCGAATCGGGATGTCGACGGAACCCAGGGTCTGCCCCACGAAATCCTGGGTTATGCGGGTGTCGCGTGTGACCGCCTCGACCACATCGATTTCGGGTACCGGCGGCGGTGCCGGCTCATCTGCCGTGCAGGCGCACAGCAGGGCGGCCAATGTGAGCAGCCACAGCCTGGACACTCCCTTGCCGGTTCGGCCTGTTCGGGACATATGATGGGCTTCCTTATCTCTGGCAGCGGCGGACAATGCCCGTGTTAATTAACCATGCTGAGCTGCCTGCAAAGTCGACAGAGCGAATAACCGGAAAGCAAACCGTCTGCGTTATATTAGCCATCTTACAGAGGTTCGAAGCTGATCTCCAACACTCACACACAACCGGGATGGGGGCCCTTCATTGCAGTTGAACTGGAATAAGCGCTCGGCGCTACTCCGGTCCAGCGGTGAAACGCCCTTGAGAAGCTGCTCGTATCGGAAAAGCCCAGCAGAAACGCGATCTCGGTCAGCGAGTGGGCGGGTTGTTCGCGCAGATAGGATCTGGCGAGATCCAGGCGGGTTTCATTCAGCACCTGGTTGAAAGAAGTGCCCTCGGCCTGAAGCTTGCGCTGCAGGCTGCGCCCGCTCAGGCCCAGGCTTTTCGCATAGAAATCCTGGGTCTGTACGCCATTGGGCAACTCCTTGACCAGGCTGGTCCGCACGCGCGTCGCCACGCTGCCCAGTTCCAGCCGCGCCAGGTACTCCTCTCCCACCCGGTCATTGGACCGGGCGAGATCCTCGTTACCGCCGGGAAGCGGCTGTTCCAGGCTTTTCCTGGAAAAATCCAGGGCATAGCACTCGCCGCCGTAGCGGATGTCACAGCGAAAAAACTGTCGAAAGGCACTATCCCCGGCGGGACGCGGCCGCATCAACACCACCCGCTCGGGCGCGAAGTCGTGGCCGGCGAGTTTGCGCCCGGCGCGAAGGATCGATGCGATAACAGCCTCCATCGCCTCATCGGCAGGTCGCAGTTCGTGCCCGCGCAGGAACCAGCCCAGGGTGCAGGTGTCGCCGTGTCCAGCCAGCGTTACATTGGCCGCGTCACTGACCATGCTGTTGAACCGGACCACACGCTCCAGGCCCTCGAGCAGGGTTCGACTGGCCATGAAGGCATAACCCAGGGCATGGAAAGTGGTATGGGTGGAATGTTTTGACACCCATAATCCGATCGCTTCGTCCCCTGTCTCCCGAACCGCTATCTGCCACAAGCGGGTGGTAGCGGCCAGGGGCAGCCGGCCGTCTGCTGCGGCCAGCATCGCCGGCTCCAGTCCGGCCTCGACCGCCAGTGGCTCGGGATCGATACCGCGCGCCCGCAGCGCAGTCACCAGCACACGGGTCCAGCTGGACAGGACGGTGGGCGTGTTAAGCGCCTGGTTTATCACCGTTGGCATTTTCAGTCATAAAATTGGCGCACCCGGTCAAGCAGTTCGGGCGAGGGTCCTGTAGCCTGTTATTCATTGTAATCATCATCAACCCAAAGGGAGCACAGACCCATGAGTTCACTCCGGATACCGCGCAACAAGGACAACGATTATACACGGGAGGCTGCAGCCACACGACGCCAGTTCCTTCAGGAGCACACCGGCGTGGCACTGGAGCACGTCGGCCAGCACTCCTTTGACCCGGCCATACTGCCGGGCAACATCGAGAATTTCACCGGGATAGTGCAGATGCCGCTGGGCTTTGCCGGGCCCCTGCGGGTCAACGGCGAACATGCCCAGGGAGACTTTTTCGTGCCCATGGCCACCACCGAGGGCACCCTGGTCGCCAGTTACAGTCGCGGTATGGGCCTGACCCGCGAGGCGGGGGGTGTCACCACTACCGTGGTCGACGACGCCATGCAGCGCTCGCCGGTGTTCGCCTTTGACGATGCCCGCGGCGCACGGGACTTCGCCCTGTGGATCAACGACAACTTTGCCTCGATCAAGGCCGCGGCAGAGACCACGACCCGCAGCGGCAAACTGCGCAATATCGAGCAGTATGCCGCCAGCCGGATGTTGTACCTGCGCTTCAATTACACTACCGGGGATGCCGCCGGCCAGAACATGTGCGGCAAGGCCACCTTTGCCGCCTGCCAGTGGATTGTGGCCAATTACCAGGAGCCGATTGCCCGTCATTTCCTGTCCGGCAACATGGATACCGACAAGAAGCATTCCCAGCTCAACACCCTCCACACCCGGGGCAAGCGCGTGATCGCCGAGGTTACCCTGCCCAGGCAGCTGTTGCTGGACCGGATGCGCACCACGCCGGAGGCCATGTATGCCGCCCGGATGGCCTCGCAACTCGGTGGGCTGATGGCCGGCGCGGTCCACAACGGAGTCCATCCCGCCAATGGCATTGCCTCCGTATTTATCGCTACCGGCCAGGATGAGGCCAACGTGGCGGAATCCCATGCCAGCCTGGTCCATGCGGAGATCACCCCCGAGGGGGATTACTACTATTCAGTCACCCTGCCATCGCTGATCGTCGCCACTTACGGGGGCGGCACCGGCCTGGCAACCCAGCGGGAATGCCTGGAGGTCATGGACTGCTACGGCGCGGGCAAGGCTCGCAAGCTGGCAGAAATCGTCGCCGCGACTGTACTCTGCGGGGAGGTATCCCTGGGCGCCGCGGTGGTCTCCCAGGAGTGGGTGAGCAGTCACGATGAGCTGGGGAGGAACCGGCCATGACGCCCCCGAGCAAAGAACGGCTTCTGTTCGGCGTGTTCCTGCTGGTGTTGATTGTTATCATCGAGCTGGTGCTGCATCAACTGCACCTGCCCACCTGGCCCGCTTTCCTGGTGATGATCTTTTTTTTCGAGACCCATATGGACCGGTCCAGGGCTCCCCATCTGATTCTGGGGGGACTGGTCGGCATCCTCTGCTATGTGTTGACGGTCGAGTTTGTGGCGGCGCTTGCGCCTGTGCTGGGAGAAGCTACCGCGCGGCTGGTGTTCATCTGCCTGGTCGTGTATGCGATCGTCGCTTCCGGTGAGATGTTGCCCATGGTATTCAACAATTACGCTTTCATGTTTTTCCTGGTCAGCGGACTCGCCGCCCAGGTGGCAGGCGTTGATCCCGAGCCCTGGCTGTGGATCGGGGTGGAGTTGATCGGCGGGGCACTGGTCATTCTCGGAGTGATCGCCATTGGCAAAATTATGGCTGCCATGCGGCTTTCGGGTTAACCCGGGTGAACTTAGGATAACGTGAGCGGTCCGGGTTCACATTAAGCGCGGGGTCAGGTTTGGGTAACGGTCGACCAGCCAGCGTGCCTCGTCCGGGGTCTGGTGCTCCAAGTTGGCGAGCACCGCCCGACCTATACCGGAGCCCGCACCGGTAATGACTGCCACTTTTTCCTCAAAGTTTCTCATGGTCTGCTAGTTGCGCCCCGGTCGTCAGTGGGCCGGTAGGCGTTCGCGGGGAACTCGAGCAGCGCCAGTTCCTCCGCCATCGCAAACCCCTGCCGTGGTGTACCGATATCCTGACGGTAGTCGCCGATCCGCGTGCTCAACAGGAAGGGCATCGGGAGGCGCCGCTCCTCCGCGCTGGTGCCCGTGCGGCCGATACCCAGGTAGCGCCCATCCGGCAGGCGGCGGACCTCGTCGAGCATGTGGATATCGCCCGCGTAGTGGTCGAATGCGCGGTAGACCAGCTGAAAGGAGGGCCTGCCATCAAAGTACGAGGGTCCGATCCGGGTCACCATGGGCCAGATGTCGACCTTCCCGGCGAACCAGCGCACGGCGGTGTTGTAGCCGCGGCCCTCGTTGGGACCGGTCTGGTGAAAGGACTTGCCCTGCCAGACACCTGGATAGACAGGGTTCTTGCTGGCGATGGTCCAGAACAGCCGTGTATAGAGCGTCGGGAAGCTCAGCATCTCTCCGCTGAATTCGCCATTCATTTCCTCCATGGTCGGTGCGGGCAGGGTCTTGAACAGCGCTACTGCCTGTCCGGGCGTCAGCTGTTCTACCGGAGTGGTCAGGGCATCGGGTGCTGGGATTTGTGCCTGCCCAGCGGTAGCCAGGAGCGTCCAGGCCAGTGTGACAAGGTAGCGCGGTAGCAAGTGGCTGTTCCTCCGGCAGTATTGATCAGTTGAGCCCCATGGCGTTTCTGGTCAGGCGATCCAGCACGCTGTCACTGCAGATGCGGGAGATTCGAACAACAGGGGGGTGAAATGGTTGCCGAGGCTGGCCTTGACCCGGTCGGCGTCGGCGGGCTTGCGCACGCTGCCCAGGACGTGGAAGCCGCGCGCTATCAGGTAGCGCGCCGCATCGTAGCCGATGCCGGTCGAGACGCCGGTAATGAGGACATGCCTGCGCGGGTCGGAATTCATCTGCTGCCTCCGGTAGTGCTGGATTGGTAAGAGACTCATGGTGCCATTGTGCAATCAGAAGCTTGCATATTATTAGCATTTCGGCTCATATACTTAGAGTTACGGCTCAACACCCAGCAGAACGTCGGCATGAACAGGTCTCCCCTCAGCCACCAGGTCCCGGTCAGCACCATTGCCTCGGCGCGCCGGTTACTCGCTGAAGCTTCGATCGATCACCGGGAGGTCGCCGCAATGGCTGGTATCGAGCCGGGGCACCTGGCTGCGCCCGAGGGACGTATCAGCTTCGAGGCGATGGGCCGCTACCTGCAGGCCTGTGTCCTTGCCACGGGTGACGAAGCGTTTGCTCTGCGGGTCGGTCTGGCCGGAGGCCCCGGTGCGCTCAGCACCATGGGTTTTGTCGCGATGAATTCGGCCAGTGTGCGCGGTGCGCTGGCCACCCTGGCCCGCTACCTGCACCGGGTCGCGGGCATGATTGAAATCAATGACAACGGCGAACTCGCCCGCTTTGAATACAGTTTTTTCTTTCCCGGGCTCGACGGCGCATGCTACATCTGCGATGCCGCGATCGGTCTGTCACTGTCGATTTTACGCAACCTGTGCGGCCCCGGCTGGCGGCCGGGTGATATCCGCCTGATGCGTTCACTGCCCCGAGATTCAAGAGTCTGGTGTCACCTGACTGGAGCTGATGTCCGCTTTGGTGCCGAGTGCAACCTGATCGTGTTCCCGGCGCACTGGCTCGACCGGCCCGTGGAGCGTGCCGACCCCGCCCTGCGCCAGATTCTGCTGGATAAGCTGGGCGAACTGGAGGCACGCGGCCGCAACAGCGATAGCGAGCGGATCGGCGCTATCGTGCGCAGCTGCATCCTGGCGAACGAGGCTTCCCTGGTGGAGGTGGCCAGCCGGCTGGCGATCAGCCCGGCCACCCTGAAACGCCGGCTGGCGGCTGCCGGCACTTCTTACTCGGCAACGGTCGACAAGGTGCGGTTCGAAATGGCCTGCCAGTTGCTCCGCGATTCAGACGCCAACGTGACCCAGATCGCCGAAGTGCTGGGTTACGGCCACACCAGTACTTTCTCCCGGGCCTTCACGCGCTGGGCCGGGGTGAGCCCGCGAACGTGGCGCCGGCAGGCCGGGGGTGCGGGTTAGCTGGACACCGCCCGCAGGGTCCTGGTAGTGAACATGAGGCGCTCGCTCAACAGGTGGGCCATGTAACGGTTCAATCCCGCGGCGGCTGCTGGGTCAGTCTGTTCCATCCGCAACAGCGCGCGCCTGCTCAGCACATAGACCACACCTGCCGTTTCGATGACGACAGACGCGGTGCGCGGTATCTCCAGGTAAAAACCCAGCTCGCCAAATACCGTGCCCTCGTTGCTGCGCCGTACTCTTCTGACCCGCCCGGTGCTGGTTGTGATAAAGGCGGAGGCGGAGCAGGTCTCCAGGAAATACAGCTCGGAAGATTTTTCTCCCTGGTTGGTGAGGACGTCCCCGGCCAGGACATCGCGTTTCTGCAGATAAGTAAGCAGCGTGTCGATCTCGGCGGTGGAAAGGAAGTCGGCCAGCTGTTCAAAACAGCTTTCCTTTGCGCGCCGTGCCCGGTGGCTGGCCAGGATATCCTCCTCGCACAAGTATAGGGCATATTAACGGCCTATTGAGAGTAGATACCCTCGTTGATTCTGCC
>CAYTDW010000064.1:0-9270 GCA_964436585.1 uncultured Halioglobus sp.
CGGTATTGACGATCGCGCCGCCGCCATGGTCGCGCATGAGTTTGCCGGCCTCGATGGACATGAAAAAGTAGCCGCGGATGTTGACGTCCACGGTCTTGTTGAATGCACCCAGGTCGGTATCCAGAACATGCCCAAAATAGGGATTGGTGGCGGCGTTGTTCACGCAGATATCGAGCTTGCCGTAGGTTTTGTGGATATGCTCGAACAGCGCGGCTATGTCATCCATATTGCCCACGTTGCAGGCAAAAGGGTCGGCACTGCCACCCGCGGAACGAATGCCCTCGGCCACAGCGGTGCAATCGATGATCTTGCGGCTGGAGACAATGACATGCGCCCCCTGCTGGGCCAGCAGTTTGGCAATCTCCTCGCCGATACCCCGGCTGGCGCCGCTGACAAGGGCAATTTTTCCGGTCAAATCAAACAGCGTGGTAGCCATCGCGATGCTCTCTCAAAGCCAGATCCAGGATGGCGCTACACTAGCGTCTCTTTCGGCAAATTGCCACGAATGGGCGATCAATCGTGCGCGGCGCCTGGCTGGCCGCGCCCCCGCAAACTGTATTCCCGATAGCACCAGGCCATATAGAGAAGCGAGACCAGCAGGGAACCGAACCAGGCGCCATGGTAGCCGAACAGCGCGAGGTTGAAGCCCCCGAGCGCGGGACCTGCCACCCTGCCCCAGGAAGACGCCGCGCCGGAGACGCCGAGCATCCGGCCCCGGATCATCACTGGTGAGCGCTGGCTGACGATGGTATTCAAGAGTGGCATGCACAGGGTAGCCCCGGTCATGGCAACGAATATCGATGCGACCATGAGCGCCATGCTGTCGGCAAATACGCCCATGCCCAAACCGACTACCAGCGCGGTGACTGCAATCCGTAACAATTGCAGTTCGCCCAGGTTGCGCACCAGCAGTCCCATCAGGCCGCCCTGCACCACCACCATAATCGCGCCCTGGATACCGAACACGATGCCCACCTGGCGGGGGCCCCAGTCAAGCGTATCGCCGGCCCATAGGGGAAACAGATAGGTGAGTGAGCTCACACAGAGATTATGCAGGCAGAATTGCAGCATCAGCAGGCGGTTGCCGCCAGCGCGCAGGATACTGTAGGTGGAGCCCATGGCGCCGCCTTGCTGGTGCGCCCTGTGGGCTGCCCGCTTGTCCGCGGCGAGTGATTCCGGCAGGAAAATCGCCGCGGCCACCAGGGCCAGCACCGACATACCTCCCGCCACCGCGCAGGGGAGCAGGAATCCGGGCTCCTCCCCGGACAGGAGGCCGCCCAGCATCGGTCCAAGCACGAGACCAAGCCCGAACGCCGCGCCAATCAGGCCCATACCTTTGGCCCGGTTTTCGGGCCGGGTGATATCCGCCATCATGGCGGAGGCGACACCCACGTTGCCCGCCATCAACCCGGCAAATGCGCGGGCGGCGTAGACCATCCACAGGGCCGAGGCAAGACCGAGCATGACATAGGAGACGGCGGCGCCCGCCAGGCAAATCATGATCACCGGCTTGCGCCCGATACGATCGGACAAGCGCCCCCAAAACGGCCCGCACAGGCCAGCGCCAATGGCGTAAACCATGATAATAAACGCGACATCCAGTTTGTCGGCCCCCAGTTGGGGCGACAGGAACGGCAGGATGGGTATGACGATGCCGAAGCCGATCAGGTCCAGCAGCACTACGCCGAACAACACCGGCATCAGCAACGCCCGCTAACAGCAGGCCCCGGCGAATGCCAGCCCCGCATCACTTCGGCCTGCGCGGTTTCGCGGGCTTCCTGCTGGCAGGCGTGCCGCCTTCCGGGGCGGGGCTTCCCGGCTTGTCCCGGGCCGGGCGCTGGGAAGGCCTCCCCTGCTGGTCCAGCCGCGAAATCTGCAACCTCTGGCCACTCACCCACACGTTTTTCAGGTGCTTGAAGATTTCCCTGGGCATACCCTCCGGCAGCTGCACGGTGCTGTGGTCGTCAAATATCTCGATGCGGCCGATGTATTCGCTCTCGATTTCCGCCTCGTTGGCTATGGCGCCAACAATATTCCCCGGCTTCACGCCGTGCTGCAGCCCGACCTCGATGCGATAGCACTCCATCCCGGCGTCAGCTGTGGCGCCCTCCCGGCGGCGGGCGGCAGGCGCGGCGCGCAGCGGTGCGCCCAGGTCCGGCTGTTTCGAGGGTTTCGGCGCCGCGGCCTGGTCGGGCACAGGTTGCGTTACCCGCTCACGCCTGGGCGGTGCTTCCCGCGAAGTAGCGGGCGCAGATTTCCGAGGATCCCCGGAGGTGGCTTTACGCCGAGGCTCGGGCCCGGCGGGTGCAGCCGGATACTCCCTTTTCTGCTCCGGTCCGGCGGACGCTGGCCTGGCGGCGGAGGCCTTCTGGCCCTGCGCCAGCGCCCCCAACGCGGCGGCGATCTCGATGACCGGTACGCCGTACTCGTGCTGGTAGTCCTCAACCATCTTCCTGAAGGCCTTCAGGTCCGCCGTATCCAGGGTTTCGGTGATACGTTGCTTGAACTTGCCGATGCGTTTATCGGTTACCTGTTCGGCCGTAGGCAGGACCATCTGCTCGATGGTCTGGCCCGTCGCCTTTTCGATAGCGCGCAGTAAGCGCCGTTCGCGATTGGCGGCGAAAAGGATCGTCTCTCCGGTTCTGCCGGCCCGACCCGTGCGCCCGATCCGGTGCACATAGGCTTCGACATCGTAGGGAATATCGTAATTGATCACGTGGCTTATGCGCCCGACGTCCAGGCCGCGGGCGGCCACGTCGGTGGCCACCAGAATGTCCAGATCCCCACTCTTCAGGCGCTCTATGGTCTGTTCCCGCTGCTTCTGGGGTATATCGCCATTCAGCGCCGTGGCGGAGTAGCCGCGGGCGGCGAGTTTGTCGGCCAGCTCCGTGGTCAGGATGCGGGTGCGAACGAAAATAATCATGCCGTCAAAATCCTCGACTTCGAGGATACGGGTGAGGGCGTCAAGCTTGTGCACGCCCGCCATCATCCAGACGCGCTGGCGAATAGCCGAGCTGATAACGCTCTTCACCTCGATGGAAATCTCCCTCGGTTCCCTGAGGTGGCGCTTTGCTATGCGCCGGATGGCGTCCGGCATGGTGGCGGAAAAAAGGGCGATCTGGCGCTGCGGCGGCGTCTGTTCCAGGATCCACTCGACATCGTCGATGAAACCCATACGCAACATCTCATCCGCCTCATCGAGCACCAGGGTTTGCAGCTTCGAGAGCGCAAGGGAGCCCCGTCGCATATGGTCCATAACGCGGCCCGGCGTGCCCACCACCACATGCACGCCGCGCTCCAGTTGCCGCAACTGGCCACGCATGTCGGAGCCACCATAGATCGGCAGGACGTGGAAACCCGGCAGGTGTCGCGCGTACTTCTGGAATGCCTCAGCTACCTGGATGGCCAGCTCGCGGGTAGGTGCCAGCACCAGCACCTGCGGCAGCTTTTGCTTGATATCGAGCCGGGCCAGGATGGGCAGGGCGAAAGCCGCTGTCTTGCCGGTGCCGGTCTGGGCCTGACCGAGTACGTCAGCCCCCTCGAGCATATGGGGGATAATCCGGGCCTGGATCGCCGAAGGCGTTTCATAACCGACATCAATCAGCGCTTTTTGCAGGTGTGCGGGCAACGCCAGCTCGGCAAAACTGGTTATCCCATCCGGAGTGGACATGTGAGTACCTTGAGAAATGAGCGGGGCGCCCGGAGCAGGCGCGGCCCGCGATTATACAGGCAAACTGCGCCTCTGTCCGTCCGCGCCCTGCCTCAGGATGTAGCCTCGAAGACAGCCGCGACCGCGGGGCCCGCCAACAGCGCCCTACTACGCCGAGAGGCGTTCCAGCATTTCCCGCATCTTGGCGTGCAACAGGTTGATCGCTTTCAGTGGACGGACCATTACCTTGAATTCATTGATCTTGCCATCACTATCAAAGCTGATGATATCCACCCCGTTTACGCTGATACCGTCGATGTCACAGATGAATTCCAGTACCGCGTGGCTGGGGGTCACCAGCTCTTTCACGTAATGAAAGTCCTTGTTGAGTACATGCATCGCACCGGTCAGGTAGAGTTTTGTGAGCTCCCTGCCCCGCTGGGGCGTGTGCACTACCGGCGAATAGAAAACGCAATCCTCCGCCAGGATTTCATCCAGCAGTTCCGGTTTACGCAATTCAATGATGTGGTGCCAGCGCTTGAGGGTATCCATGGGTTTCTCTCTAGAGATCGACCTCCAGCATAAACTCTTTCTCTATGCGCTGCTCCATATCATAACGGGCCGCCCCCTTGCGCACACTCGAGTCAATCATGCGCTGCTGGTAGCGCTGCTTGCGATAACGCGCCACCAGCCGCGGAAACCGCTCCTGCTCCGTCTCCCCGGCTATCAGCGCCTCGATGAATGCGATATCGATACCCACCCGGTAGGCTATGCGGCTGGGCCTTATTTTATGCGCATGGAACTGGGCCACAATATGTAGCTGTTCCTCCCGCGAGTGGGTGCAGACCCGCGAATAGCCATAGGGAGGGGACGGGGTACGGCTGTCGTTGCCTGCGCTGGTTTTGCTCATGCTGAATTAATAGCAGCTCCCTCCGGTATTGCCAAGTCCGGCAAACACCCGGCGCGTTGCCGCAGGCGCAGGCGGGAACAGGAGGTTATCATTCCTCCCGCACCGGTCTATACTCGCCCGGCTACGGGCTCATTCAGGGGACCCGGAAACGAGAGGACAATCCATGAGCACCATCGCCACAGCACCGGGTTCAAGCGACGTCGAGGCGACAATGCAGGCCCAGCTGGAAGCCCAGCGGGCGGATTTCATCCGGGAGGGAGTGGTAAGTGCGGCCGTGCGCATTGACCGCCTGGAGCGCGGCATCGACGCGCTGGTCAAATACGCCGACAAGGTGGCCGCAGCGGTGCACGCAGATTTCAGCTGCCGTCCCAGGGAGATTACCCTGATCACCGACATAGGTGCTTCTATCGCCGCCATGAAACACGCCAAAAAGCACCTGCGCAAATGGATGAGGGCGCAACGGCGCCCGACTATCTTTCCCCTGAACCTGCTCGGCGGGCGCTCGCGCATCGAGTATCAGCCCCTGGGTGTCGTGGGCATCATTTCCCCCTGGAACTTCCCCGTGTCCATGGTGTTCGCACCCATGGCGGGCGCGCTCGCGGCCGGCAACCGGGTGATGATCAAACCCTCGGAGTTCACCCCCGACACCTCCGAAGTCCTGGCGGAACTCATCAAGGACGCCTATGACCCGAAGGAGGTGGTGCTGTTTACCGGTGGCCCCGAAGTTGGCCAGGCTTTCTCCAACCTGCCGCTGGATCACCTCCTGTTTACCGGCGCGACCTCGGTGGCGCGCCATATCATGGCGGCCGCTGCCCGCAACCTGGTGCCGGTCACCCTGGAGCTGGGTGGAAAATCGCCGGTGATTATCTCCCGCACCGCGGATCTCGAAAAGAGCATGAGCCGCATCATGATGGGCAAGACCATGAACGCCGGCCAGATCTGCCTGGCACCCGACTACCTGCTGGTACCAGAGGAAAAGCTGCACGACGTGATCGCGACTGCGCAAAAGGTGGTGGCGAACATGTATCCGCGCCTGCTGGACAATGGGCAGTACACATCGGTGGTCAACCAACGCCACTACCAGCGCTTGACCGGCTACCTGGCGGAAGCAGAAGAACGCGGCGTCAAAACCATCGCCATCAACCCCGCGGGCGAGGACTTCAGCCAGCAACAGGGCACGTACAAGATTCCCCCCACCCTGATACCCGAACCGCCCGAAGACCTGAAACTACTGCAGGAGGAAATTTTCGGCCCGCTGTTGCCGATTCGGACCTATCGCGAGTTTGCCGAGTGTATCGACTATATCAACTCCAAGCCCCGGGCACTGGCCGTTTACTATTTCGGCGCTGACGACGCCGAGCAAACCATGGCCGAAACCCGCACGGTTTCCGGCGGCATGTGCATCAACGACGTCGTCATGCATGTCGCCCAGGAAGATCTGCCCTTCGGTGGCGTAGGGCCCAGCGGCATGGGGTCCTATCACGGCATCGAGGGGTTTCGCACCTTCAGTCACGCCAAATCCATTTACCGCCAGACCCGGGTGGACTTTGGCAAACTCAGCGGCCTGCTGCCGCCCTACGGCAAGGCCACCGAGAGCTCCATCAGGATGCAGGTAAAAAAATAGCCAGGCGCGGGCCTCCCAGCGCAGAGCTGGTTATCCGCGGTTACAGCCCCCTGCATTCTTGATTGCGATCAATCTTTGCGCAATCTCTGGACTTACCCGACCCCGCGTGGATTACAAATTACCGATCGCCTGAATTAGCCTTGTTCCAGGACGGTGGGTTTTTCCTGGCTGGAGCAGTCGGTAGCGACAGGTTCTCGGGGTTTATTCTATGGAAATGTGGCTCGACCATGTGGGTGTGGATGACCGCGGTGTGCACCGCAAACGGGCGCGCGCGCCAAAAGCGGATGGAACTGCGGGAATCGATCTCACGCCCATGCTGGATGTGGTCATGATCATGCTGATCTTCTTTATCGTGACCGGATCATTTGTGCGCGAAAGCGGGGTTGAGGTGGCGCACAAACCCACCAGCAGTGACGAATCGAGCGAGGCCCCCAAAAATATCGTCGTCCAGATCAGCGCCACCGATGAAATCTGGATTCGGGACAGGCGAGTTGACGCCAGGTCGATACGCGCCAATATCAGCCGCATCAAGGCTGAAATCCCGAAGGCATCGGTAGTAATAAAAGCCCACAACCAATCCACCGTGAAAACCCTGGCGGCGGTTGTCGATTCCTCGCGGGAGGCGGGTATCTATAACATCTCCCTCAGCACCGGCAAGTAAAACCGAAACCGGCCTGCGCGGCCCGGCCTGACGTGGCCTGGCGTGGCCCGGCCTGACGCGAAAGATTGTTGCAGCAAACACCGCATGCCATAATCGCCGCGGGCACATTTGCCCAGATGCAGGAGAGGCCCATGACAAGACTTCTGGTGATTGCCGGCATTCTGCTACTGACTGCCTGTAGCGAAGAGCCCGGCAGCGAAAAGTGGTGTGCCAGCAAAAAGGCGCAAGACAAGACTGAGTGGAGCGGCTCCGACCTGGCCACCTATACCAGGCACTGCCTGATCGACGGCACCGAAGTCGGCTCCGAGGGTTGGTGCAAGTCGCTGGCTGACAAGCCGAAAGGTGAATGGTCCACCAACGAGGCCGAGACCTACGCCCGGCACTGCGTGCTCTAGCCCGGCTGTATGAACAGGGTCGGAATGCCCAGGCAGTGACTCTTCACCGTCGCCACCAGGCTGCCGGGTTTACGCCCCGGCCGAATCCCTGACAGGCTGACCCCCCGCCCGGCGAGTTCCAGGGCGGTCCGCTCCAGATCCCCGCACTGGTAGGCGATCCCCCAGAAATGGTCGGCGGCGGGCCGCCCCTGCAGGGCCTCGATCACTTCCAGCGTGAGCCTGCCGGTGCGAAAAAACAGCATGCGCCCACCCCATTCGGGCGCCGTTTTATCAAGCGCGAGGCGAATCCCGAGGCGGCGACCGAACAGGTCGATGCAAGCGGCCGCATCGCTCGTGCGCAAAACCAGGTGATCGACCCGCAATCCTCCCGGAGCCTGTTCCCTCGCCCCGGCGCCAGGCAGTGCGCCTCCACCGGGAGCGCACAAGCGGATATCCAGCCCCCGAGCATTGGCCAGCGGCTGATCGCATGCGCCGGCGCCCGCCGCGCCGAACACGATTCCCTGCAGCCGCGGTTCCGCGCCGGCGGATTCAACCAGCTCGATGGTCGTGTTGGGCAATTGAAACCGGGCGCGCGCAGGCCCTTCCCCCTCTACCAGCGCGGGCTCCAGCCCCAGCAGGAGCCGGTAGCTGGTCGCAGCCTCTGCCAGGGCAGGTACGGCGATTTTAATCCGTTCAAATGTGCTGACCATCCCCCACCCTCATATCGAATGCGTCAGGTTATAAAAGGTTTTGGCTTATCCCCGGTTCGGACTTAAACTGTCGCCGCTGATCTGATACCGCCACGACCCCATCATAAAAGGAGCTCTTCGCATGCCCAATCTTATCCAACGCCTGTTGCTTGCCGGCCTGTTGGTCCTGGTGGCGGCACTTCCGCTGAATGCAACGGCCGGCGACACCCTGCGACGGGTCATCGATTTCAAGGTACTCAAAGTCGGCATGTCAGGCAACCAGCCGCCCATGACGATGACCAATCGGGAAGGTGCCCTCATGGGCTTTGATGTCGATCTGGCCAGGGCCCTGGCGGATGCGATGAAGGTGAAACTGGAGATCGTGCCGATGCCCTTTGGCGAGTTGTTGCCGGCGCTGGAACAGGACAAGGTGGATATCGTGCTCTCGGGACTGTCGATCACGCCGGAGCGAACCGAACTGGTGTCATTTGTCGGCCCCTATATGATGTCCGGCAAATCGATTCTCACCAAGAATTCGGTCCTGGCCAAAATAGAGGCCAGCGCGGATTTCAACCGCAAGGACCTCAAACTGGCGGCGCTGAGGAGCTCCACCAGCGCCTCCTTCGTACAGGCGGTGGCACCTGATGCGCAGTTGATCGAGGTGGCCGATTACGACGAGGGCGTGGCAATGGTCAAGGAGGGCAAGGTCGATGCGCTGGTGGCGGATATGCCGGTTTGCGTGCTCTCGGTGCTGCGCTACCCCGATGCCGGCCTGATCACCCTTGAGCGACCCCTGACGGTGGAACCGGTGGGAATCGCCGTAAGCAGGAAGGACCCACAGTTTTTCAACCTGGTCGACAACTACCTCAGGGCCTACGAGAAAACCGGGATTCTGGGAAAGATCCGGGCGAAGTGGTTTGAAGACAGTTCCTGGGTCGCCTCCCTGCCCTAACGGCAGTCGAGAAACACGGTAACGACAAAAAGGGCGCGGAGCTGGTATCCCGCCCTTTTTTCATGCAGGACAGCAGCCGGATGCCCCATACAGTGAATGCCCGCCCTATCGTCATCGCGCACCGCGGCGCCAGCGGCTATCTGCCGGAGCATACGCTGGCGGCGAAGGCCATGGCCCATGCGATGGGCGCCGACTATATCGAGCAGGATGTGGTATTGAGCAGGGACGGCATCCCGGTGGTCCTGCACGATGTCTACCTGGATGACACCACCGACGTTGCCCGTCGCTTCCCGGACAGGGCGAGGGAGGATGGCCACTTCTACGCGATCGATTTCATGCTGGACGAGCTGCGCCAGCTCCGGCTGCACGAGCGCAGCAGGCACAGTGCAAGTGGCGCGGAAGTGGCCGTTT
>CAYTDW010000065.1:0-9221 GCA_964436585.1 uncultured Halioglobus sp.
GGCCCTGCAGGCCACGTTCGGCTACCGCCTTGGGCGCATGCTGCAGGTGGGCGAGCGACACTGTTACCCGCTGGCGCTGGTGCAGTCCGCCGAGCAGGTGCGGCAGGGGGTGGTGGTGATGGGCAATGCCGCCCACTCGCTGCATCCGGTGGCTGGCCAGGGTTTCAACCTCGCCCTGCGCGGCGTGGCGGAGCTGGCCGCGGCCCTGGCCCGGGGGGTTGCGGCGGGGCTGCCTCCCGGCGATCTCGGCCTGCTGCAGTCCTACCTGAGGCGGCAGCAGCCGGACCAGCACAGGACCATCCAGTTCAGCGACCGCCTGCCGGGGCTCTTTATGCACGGCGACCCCGTATTCGGGCTGGCCCGCGATCTGGCCCTGTCGGGACTGGATATACTGCCGAGCCTCAAGCGCGAATTCGTGCGCCACGCGACCGGTGTGGCGGGCATGGCCGAAACTGGCGACCCGGGCGCGGCGAGTAGTCGCAATGGCTGATACGCGCCAGTTCGATGTCGTCATCATCGGCGCCGGCATTGCCGGCAGCGCACTGGCATGCGCCCTCAGCGGCAGTGGCCTGGCGATCGCCCTGGTCGAGGCGCAGTCACTCGCGCCGCCGGCGCTGCCCGGGGAGTGCGAGCTGCGCCATTTCGATCCCCGGGTCAGCGCCATCACGCCACGCTCGAAGTCATTGCTGGAGCAACTCGGGGCCTGGGAAGCCATCGCCGCCTATCGCCAGTGTTCCTACCGGCATATGACCGTTTGGGATGCCGAAGGCACCGGGGGTATCGAATTCGACTGCGCCGATGTCAATGCCCCGGCCCTGGGCCACATCGTGGAGAACCGGGCCATCACCAGCGCCCTGTTGCACCGTGTGGCCGCGGCCGCGGACATCACCGGCTTCAGCGGGGCGAGTCTGCAGGCCTGCGGCCGGCAGGACGATGCGGACGGTATGCGGGTAGAGCTGGAAAACGGCAATGTCCTCGCGGCCGACCTGCTGGTGGCGGCCGACGGCGCGCTGTCGCGGGTGCGCGAGATGATGGCATTCAGCTGCCGCGAGTGGGACTACGGCCACCGGGCCATCGTCACCACCGTGGAGCTGGAGCGGTCGCATCAGGCCACCTGCTGGCAGCGTTTCCTGACCAGCGGCCCGCTGGCCTTCCTGCCTCTCCCGGGTGAGCCTGGCCGCAACTTCTGTTCCATCGTCTGGTCCCTGCAGGATGAGCTGGTGGACGAACTGCTGGCACTGGATGAAGCGGGGTTCTGCGCCGCGCTGGAGCGCGCCTTCGAGGCCCGCCTTGGCAGGGTCCTGGCGTGCAGCCCCCGGTTCGCGTTTCCACTGCGGCAGCGCCATGCCATCGACTACGTGCAGCCCGGCGTGGCGCTGGTCGCAGATGCCGCCCACACCATTCATCCGCTGGCGGGCCAGGGTATCAACCTCGGCCTGCAGGACGTCGCCGTGTTGGCGGAGGAAGTGCTGGCGGGGCGCGCCAGGGGTGTAAATCCCGGGCAACTGGCGTTGTTGCGGCGCTATCAGCGCCGGCGCAAGGGCGAAAACCTGTTGATGATGGCCGCAATGGACGGCTTCAAGGCCCTGTTTGAGCAGCAGGCCCCGCCGCTGCGTTGGCTGCGCAATGCCGGTATGCGCGGCGTGAGCCAGATGGGGCCGCTCAAGCAGCAACTGATACGCCGCGCAATGGGTGTCGGCTGATGCCGGGGCCGCCGCGCCCGCATTGTTTTTCCCCCGCCCCCCGTTAGAATAGTGGCGGCGGTCGGAATGGCACAGGTGTTGAGCTACAGCCTCCGATCTATTTCACATCTCTCCCCCAGCCCGGATTCAATAACTCCAGAGGAACAGACATGAGCCATACGCCCACCGAATTGAAATACGCCAGCAGCCACGAGTGGGCGCGCCTGGAGGACGATGGCACGGTGACCGTGGGCATCTCCGACCATGCCCAGGGGGCGTTGGGAGACGTGGTCTTCGTCGAATTGCCGGAATTGGGTACGATTCTGGCCGCCGGCGACGAGGCGGGCGTAGTCGAATCGGTCAAGGCGGCCTCCGACATCTATGCGCCTGTGGGTGGCGAGGTTATCGAGGTGAATACGGCGCTGGAGGACGAGCCGGAAATGGTCAACGCCGAGCCGTACAACGAGGGCTGGTTCTTCAAGCTCCAGCCCTCCGATGTGGATGAACTTGAAGCACTGCTGTCGGCCGGTGAATACCAGCAACAGTGCGATGACGAAGACTGAACATGCCGGGGCTCCCGCTGCCGAGCTGTACCTGCGCCGGGGAGCCGAGCGCCGCCTGCGCGGCGGCCACCTCTGGGTTTTTTCCAACGAGATAGATACCGCGCGCACACCCCTTGCGGGCTTTGCCCCCGGCGACCTGGTGTGTGTGCGCGACGCCGCCGGCGCCGTGCTGGGCTCCGCCTACATGGAGCCCCAGTCGCTGATTTGCGCCAGGCTGTTCGCTCCGGGGGAGCAGCGCCCCCTTGATGAGCACCTGTTCCGGGAGCGTCTGGACGCGGCCCTCGCCGGCAGGGAGGCCGCTTTCGACCGACCGTTCTACCGCCTCGTCTACGGTGACAGCGATACCCTGCCCGGGGTCGTAATCGACCGTTTCGGCGACTACCTCGTCGTGCAGTTCAATAACGAGGGTATCGAGCGCCATCGCGCCGGGCTCCTCGCCGCGCTTGTCGCGCAACTGCAGCCCCGGGGCATCCTCCTGCGCGGTGACAGCCGCAGCCGGCGCGAACAGGGCCTGCCGGGTGGCGCTGAAGTCGTCCACGGCGAGGTACCGCAGCAGGTGGCCCTGGAGGAAAACGGTGTGCGCTTCCTGGCGCCGGTCCACGCCGGGCAGAAGACCGGCTGGTTCTACGACCACCGTATGTCCAGGGCGCGCCTGGCCGCCTGGGTCGCCGGCAAGTCGGTGCTCGATGTCTACAGCTATATCGGCGGCTGGGGCATACAGGCCGCCGCTTTCGGCGCCGCCCAGGTCTGCTGCCTCGACAGTTCCGCCGCGGCGCTGGAGGGCGTGGTGGCCAATGCCCGGCTCAACGGCCTGCAGGACCAGGTGACCACCCTGCGCGGCTCCGCCCCCGAAACCATGGCCGACCTGCACGCGCGGGGTTCCCGCTTCGACGTGGTTATCCTCGACCCACCGGCGTTCATCCAGCGCAGGAAAGATCTCAAAAAGGGCATTACCGCCTATCGCCGCATCAATGAACTGGGCCTGAACCTGCTGCACCCCGGTGGCCTGCTGGTGTCCGCATCCTGTTCGATGCACCTGTCCCGCGCCGACCTCATGTCGGCCCTGCAGCAGGCCGCGGTGCGCGCCGGCTGCCAGCTGCGTGTGGTCGAGCAGGGCGCCCAGGGGCCGGATCACCCCATCCACCCCGCCATCCCCGAGACCGAGTACCTCAAGACGATTTTTGCACGGCGGCTTTAATTTTTTTATTCCGTAGCCGCGGCTCCGGGAAGTGTCCTGTCAGGGTACGCCAAAAGCCGCGTCCATGCGGGGCTCGGCCTCGGCCATCCATGGCCTCGGACGCCCCTGACAGGACACTTCCCAGATCCACGTCTTCGAGTGGGGTACGAATCACTATCCGAAGAAAACGCAGCTTTGGATCTTGATTCAGGTACGGACGCAGAGGTGCGCTTGCGGGTATAGGTAGCCGGGGACGTCCGAGGCCATGGATGGCCGAGGCCGAGCCCCGCATGGATGCGGCTTTTGGCGTGCCCCGGCTACCTATACCCGCAAGCGCGCCTCGGTTGGAGCGTGAACTTACAATCTGGATTGCCCTTCAATCCCGCAAAGAAATAACCGGCCAGCCCTTTTTAATTGCGTAATCGCGCAGCCGATCGTCCGGGTCCACGGCTACCGGGTTGTCGACCAGCTCCAGCAGCGGCAGGTCATTGTGCGAGTCGCTGTAGAAGAATGCGCCGTCCAGCGAGCCGTTGCGCTCCGCCAGCCAGGCTTTCAGGCGGGTGACCTTGCCCGCGTGGTAGGAGGGCACACCGCGGGGCTCGCCGGTGTAGCGGCCGTCGACGATCTCTCCCTCGCAGGCGATCAGCTCCGGCACCCCGAGCAGCTGCGCGATCGGCCGGGTGATGAACTCGTTGGTGGCGGTGATGATCAGCAGGTCGTGCCCCCGCGCCCGGTGGCTGGCGATCAGCTGGTCGGCCCTGGGCAGGAGGATAGGCTCGATCTTGCTGGCCATGAAGTCGCGGTGCCAGGCGTCCAGTTCCTGCCGGGAGTGGCCGACCAGGGTGGACAGGGCGAAGCGCAGGTAGGCGTCGATATCCAGGGCGCCCGCCTTGTAGTCCTCGTAGAACTGTTCATTGCGGGCGGCGAAATCCGCTGCGTGGACGAGGCCGCGCTCACACACGAACTGGCCCCACAGATTGTCGCTGTCGCCACCCAGCAGGGTATTGTCGAGGTCAAAAATAGCCAGGGTCAAGACCGGGAGCCTCTGTCAAAGGGCGGCCAGCATAGCCCGCCCGCAGCGGTGAGTAAATTTCTCAGGCGCCTGAAAGTGTGGAACAATAGCCGACCCAATAACCATAGCGACGCTTTGACGTGATTGATTCGGACGGCTTCAGGGCTAACGTTGGCATAGTGGTGGCGAACGACCTGGGACAGGTATTGTGGGCCCGGCGCGTGGGCGGGCGCGATGCCTGGCAGTTTCCCCAGGGGGGCATCAACCGGGGCGAATCGCCGGAGGAAGCGCTCTATCGCGAGTTGCACGAAGAGGTTGGCCTGCCGCCGGAAGCCGTCGAGCTGCTGGGTAGTACCCGCGGCTGGCTGCGCTACCGCCTGCCGAAAGCCTTTGTCCGCAAGGGCCAGAATCCCGTGTGCATCGGGCAGAAGCAGAAGTGGTATCTGCTGCGCCTGGTGGCCGATGACACCCAGGTTCGCCTCGACCGGAACGAGAAACCCGAGTTTGATCACTGGCAGTGGGTCAGTTACTGGTATCCCCTGAACCAGGTCATCGAGTTCAAGCGCGAGGTCTACCGCCGGGCCATGAAGGAGTTGGCCCTGCCCCTGGGGCGTCTCACCGAAAAGCGGTCGGGAATCTAGGCCGCCATGCTTGAAATCCTGCGCAAGATAGTCCAGCAGGTCAATGCCGCCGACGGTCTGGCTGAAGCCCTCGAAATCATCGTGGGCAGCGTGCGCGAATCCATGGGTACCGAGGTGTGCAGCGTGTACATGCGGGACCCGGGCACCGGTGGCCTGGTCTTGCGGGCCACCAAAGGCCTCAACCAGGCCCAGGTCGGCATCGCCAGTCTCGCCTCAGGCGAGGGCCTGGTGGGCCTGGTGGCGGAGCGCGAGGAGCCGGTCAACCTGGAGGACGCCGAGAGCCATCCCAGCTTCCAGTACCTGCCCGATCTCGGGGAGGAAAAATTCCACTCTTTCCTCGGCGCTCCCATTATCCACCAGCGCGAGGTGCTGGGTGTGCTGGTGGTACAGCAGGTCGAGCGGCGCCGTTTCGATGAAAGTGAAGAGGCCTTCCTGGTCACCATGTCGGCCCAGCTGGCCGGCGTTATTGCCCATGCCCGGGTCACCGGAGCGGTGGTCAGGGGCGAATCGTCCGGAGCGGGCGCGTCCACCCGGGTGAGCGGCATCCCGGGCGCCCCGGGGATAGCGATCGGCACCGCGGTGGTGGTATCGCCATCGGCAGACCTGTACACGGTACCAAAGCGCAGGGCGGAAAACCGCCGCAGGGAGCTGCGCGCATTCCGGGAAGCGCTGGACTGCGTGCGCGAGGATATCCGGGCGGTGGCGGACAACCTCGGCGGCGAACTCAACCCTGAGGATCACGCCCTCTTTGACGTCTACCTCGGCATCCTAGACGATTCCACGATTGGCGCCGAGGTCGCGGGCCTGATCAAGGCCGGGCAGTGGGCCCAGGGCGCGCTCAGCCAGGTCATGATAGAGCACATCCGCCACTTTGAACGGATGGAACACAGCTACCTCAAGGAGCGGGCTGTCGATGTCAGGGACCTCGGTACGCGAGTGCTTGCTTACCTGCAGGAGTCCGCGGTAGAGAGCCGCACTTACCCGGCCAATACCATTCTGGTGGCCGAGGAACTGACCGCGACGTCCCTGGGAGAGGTGCCCCGCCATAAACTTGCCGGGCTCATTTCGGTGCGCGGTTCAGGCAACTCCCATGTCGCCATTCTGGCCCGTGCGATGGGCCTGCCCACCGTGATGGGCGCCGTGGACCTGCCCTATACCCGGCTGCAGGATCACGAGCTGATCATCGACGGCTACACCGGCACCGTCCACCTGAACCCCCCGGCGGAACTGAGGCAGCGCTTCCAGCAAGCCCTGGACCAGGATCTGGCCCTGTCGCGGGATCTGGAGTCCCTGCGCGACCAGCCCTGTGAAACCCTCGATGGCCATCGGATGACGCTCTGGGTCAACACCGGCCTGATGGCGGATGTTACTCGCTCACTGGAGCAGGGTGCCGAGGGGGTGGGTCTGTATCGCACCGAAGTACCTTTCCTGCTGCGGGACCGGTTCCCCAGCGAGGAAGAGCAGCGCCAGATTTACCGCAACCAGCTGGAGGCTTTTGCTCCCCGGCCGGTAACCATGCGCACCCTGGACATCGGCGGCGACAAGTCGCTGCCGTACTTCCCCATCCAGGAAGACAATCCCTTCCTGGGCTGGCGCGGCATCAGGGTGACGCTCGACCATCCCGAGATTTTCCTGGCCCAGATTCGCGCCATGCTGAAAGCGAATGAGGGCCTGGGCAATCTGCGGATCATGCTGCCGATGGTATGCAATACCGCCGAACTCGAAGCGGCGATGGTGCTGATTCGACGCAGCCACCGGGAAATCTTGCAGGAGGGCCTTGGCGGCGAATTGCCACCCATCGGGGTAATGGTCGAGGTGCCCGCCGCCGTGTTCCAGGCCCGGACCCTGGCCCGGCGGGTGGATTTCCTGTCAGTAGGCAGCAACGACCTCACCCAGTACCTGCTGGCGGTGGATCGCAACAACGCGCGGGTGGCGGGCCTCTACCACTCGCTGCACCCCGCGGTGATACAGGCCCTGGCTAGTGTTGCCCACAGCTGCCGGGCGGAGGGTAAACCTGTCAGCATCTGTGGCGAGCTCGCCGGAGACCCCGAGGGTGCGGTGCTGTTGCTGGCGATGGGCTACGATGTGTTGTCGATGAACTCCACCAGCCTGCCCCGGGTCAAGAAAGCCCTGCGCAGCATACACCTGAGCGAGGCGCAGGAGCTGCTGGCCGAGGTGTTGTCGCTCGAGGACGTCAGCGCGGTTCAGCAGCGCATGCAGCTGTTCCTGGCCGAGCACGGGCTCGGTCAGTTCATCCACAGCCCGGTGGACTAACGCTCCTCCCGTGAGCCTTCCAGCCTGAAGGCTTCCTCCCGCTGCCCCACCGCGTTACCCCGGGCATCGAAGCTGGACTCGCGCCAGCAGGCGAAGCCTTCCCGGTCGACCCACAGTGTGGTGCTGGAGCGGGTGCCGTAACTTCCCGCGGTAATAAACTGCGCGGACAGGATCGGGTCCATGCCCTGGTCGAGACCCTGGCGCTGCAGCTCACCGGGGTCGGCCAATTGCCGGTCACCGACCACACCGGCGAGGGCCGCGTGGCTCACTTCGCCCCCGGGCAGCAGCGCCCGCAGCCGCTCCTTGCCGAGCATCACCTTGGGCCAGGGCGTATCCAGCCGGGCATTGCTCAGGCCATAGAGCCCCGGCTCCAGGCGCTGCGGAGTGCACGCGCCCGGGGGCAGGCTGTTGGTCAGGTACCAGAGGTTGCCGATGGTGCCCAGCAACAGGTTGAAGCCCGCGTATTCCTGGGCCCTGGGGAGCAGTTCCAGCAGGTACGATTCCGGCTCCCGGTTCCCGGTGAGGTAGTCGAGGGGCAATTCCCCCCTGGAGCGGGGCGCGGGGGCGGACTTGGCGGGGTCGCGGTAGTTGGTTATCGCGGCGAAACGGCCATCGCGAGTGAGGCCCATCCAGGTGCCGCCCTGGGCCAGGTCACGCCCGGCCAGCAGGCCCGGGTGCTCGGGCCAGAACGCCGATGCCGCGGTCGGACGGGCGTGAAATTCATCGCGGTTGGCGGCGAGCACCAGTGGATAGCGGGGGTCGATATGGTGGGCAAAGATCAATAGGCACATAGGGGTTCCAAAAACTGCCAGGCAATTGTGCATCACCACCGGCTGCATGATAATAGCGCTTTCGTGCCGCGATTACCCCCACCTGCCCAGGGTTTACGGTTCTGGCTGTCGCGTCCCTTATCCTGACAGGCTGATATGCTGCCATATCCCGAGATTGACCCCGTCGCCATTGCCCTCGGGCCGGTGAAAGTACATTGGTATGGACTGGCCTACCTGGCCGCCCTCGGTTTTGCCTGGTGGCTGGCCGCGCGGCGCAGCCAGCGACCGGGCGCCGCCGTGCAGCGGGAGCAGGTGGACGACCTGATTTTTTTTGGCGCGCTGGGCGTCGTTCTCGGTGGCAGGATTGGCTATGCGCTGTTCTATGGTGCCGACAAACTGGCGCAGGACCCGACCTGGCTGTTGCGGGTGTGGCAGGGGGGCATGTCCTTCCATGGTGGGATGCTGGGGGTGATGCTGGCCATGTATCTCTTCGCCCGCCGGCGCCGGATCGGCCCGGGCGCCCTGCTGGATTTCGTCGCGCCCCTGGTGCCCTTCGGCCTGGCCTTCGGCAGGCTGGGGAATTTCATCGGCCAGGAGTTGTGGGGCCGGGCGAGCGATGTGCCCTGGGCCATGGTGTTTCCGGCGGATCCCCTGCAACTGGCCCGGCACCCGTCGCAGCTGTACCAGGTCGCCCTGGAGGGCGCCCTGCTCGGCGTTATCCTGATCTGGTTTTCTGCCCGCCCCCGGCCGGTGTGGGCGGTGTCGGGACTCTTTTCCCTCGGCTACGGCTGCCTGCGTTTCCTGGCGGAGTTTTTCCGTGAGCCGGACCAGCACATAGGCTTCGAGGCCCTGGGCTGGCTGACCCGCGGCCAGGCCCTTTGCCTGCCCATGATCGCCCTGGGTATTTTCCTGCTGGCCTTCGCCTACCGCAATCCCGGCGCGGCCGGCGCCGCGCGCGGAAAAGGAAAATAGGGAGCCACCCGACATGAAGCAATACCTGGACCTGCTACAGGACATTCTCGATAACGGCGCTGCCAAGAGTGATCGCACCGGGACCGGTACCCTGTCGGTTTTCGGGCGCCAGTATCGTCACAGGCTGGCG
>CAYTDW010000066.1:0-9128 GCA_964436585.1 uncultured Halioglobus sp.
AGGTCTGGCAACTGGCGCTGCGCGCGGCCGGGTCGGAAGGTGACTTTGGGCCGAAACTCACCGTCGGCGCAATCTCTTCCGGGTCGTCCTGGTGGTCTACACTGGCGCCGTGGCAGGCCACACAGGCGGCGGCACCGCCACCCTGCAACGTGCCGTGCAGGGTGTTGGCAATGACATGCATGGTTGGTTCGGAGGCCGGGTCGTGGCAATCCAGGCACAAGGCTTCTTCCGCGTCAGCATGGACAAATGCGCTGAGCACCGCGAGGATTGCCCCACAGCAAACAAGGACCAGGGTTTGGCGTGACTCGGCCATTGTTATTGTTACTCCACCTTGAAATCGGTTTCGTCGCCAGCCAAGCCCAGCATCACTGGCAAGGGCACCCACTGTTTGGCATCCAGGAGCCCCGCTCTGCCCAAGGCAACACCACAGCCATATTGACTATCAGGAATAAGCAGCCCCGATAGTTCAGTATTGTCCAAGGGGGCCTGCAATTCCACAGTTCAGCGCCCGTCGATGTAGGCCCTGTTGATCTGAATCAAGTTTGCGGGCAGTTGGTTCCGGCCGCCCGGCTGGGTCGCCATGTGCAGCTGAGTCCGCAAGCCTCTTTACAGGAGGATCGTGTCCAGCACGAGGCCTAGCAGGAACAGGGTGGTGAACTGGCGGGTGTGGCGAAAGGCATGCGCGGAGAACCACAGGGGCCAGATGTCTTCGGGGTAATCTGTCGGCGCACGTTCCGGTTTGGGCTGGCTGAATACCGCCCGCAGGCGCGGCCAGGACCTGGCATTCAGCAGCACCAGTAGCAGTGCCCAGCCGAAACTGCCGGCAAGCACCAATAAGATGCACAGCAAGTACTGTGCGCCGATCATGGCCAGCACGCACTGCCGGGACAGCCTTTCCCCCAGAATCACCGGCAGTGTATTGACGCCCTTGGCCATGTCCGCCTCCAGTTTGTCGGTGTGTTTTCCGAACAGCACGGTGGTCGGTCCCAGGGCGAATACCAGGCTCAACCAGGTGACGTTCCAGCTCCAGTCGCCGGCGAGCACGTAATAGCTGCCGCCCACCATCAGCGGGCCCCAGACCAGCAAGACTGCGGGTTCGCCCAGGCCGTAGTATTTCAGGGGCCAGGTGTAGAACAGCACGAAAAACGCGCCGGCGAGCATCAGGTCAATGGTCAGCCCGCTGCGCTGGGACACCAGCCAGGCCCCCAACAGCAATGCTACGGCAGCGGTAACACCCAGGTAGCGCCAGAACTGCCGTTCGCTCATCAGGCCGTCTTCCAGTACATGTACCCCGTACTGGTTGCGGTAGTAGTTTTCCTTGTCTATGCCGCGCCGGGAGTCAGTGTAGTCGTTCAACAGATTGTTGGTGGCATGGGCAAACATCAGACCCAGCACGGTAGCCAGCCACAGATTCCACTCGAATACGCCTGCCCGCCACGCCATGAGACCGCCCAGGGCCGCGGCGGTAAAGGTCATGAACAATACCGAGGCGCGACAGGCGATGAGCCATTTGGCTATCGGGTCGAGCGCCTGCCATTCGGTATGCGACAGCTTCGGCATGCGATCCAGCGCGCGACTCCACATCCTTACATCCATTTTCAATAACCGTCCTCCGGGGTGTGGCATTCCGTGCACAGTTCCTCCCGCCAGGCCTCGTCGATGTCTTCGGGGTGTTCGAACTCCAGCCCCGTGAGATCGGTTTCCAGTTCCGCAATGGACTCGGAGGGGCCCTGGGCGACGATCAGGTGGCAGGTGTTGCACTCGTTTTTCAGGCTGTTGCCCTGATCATCCACCATGGAGTCATTGTGGCAGCGGAAACAGCCGTCGTTCACGAAGTGGCTCAGGTTGGTTTCCCGGGCCCGGTAATCGGTCCTCATCTCCGGAAAGAAGTTTTCGCTATAGATGCGGCTCACGGTATCCGTGGCCGTCTCGATGTCCTGCTGCCGTTCGACGGCAACTTCGGGATATTCATCGGCATAAAAATCGTGCAGACCGCCGGCGATGGCCTGCTGCGCCTCCTCCCGGTCCTGGTAGTCCGCGTTGAGCAGGTCCAGGCTCACCTCGCGCACGTAGGGCAGGTCGGGTGAAATGTCCCGGGCCCGCAGTGCCATGTTGAGTGAAATCGCCGGCGGCAGGAAAATATGGCTGGGGCGGTTGTGGCAATCCATGCAGTCGAATTTGCGCACTTCTCCCGCGGGGTTATGTGGCCCGGATTCCACCTCGGCATTCTCGTTGCGGTAGACCGTGACCGTGCCGTCCCGTTTGGTGGCTTGCACCCAGTTAATGGTCTGCCGCTTGAAGTCGGCGGCCTCGTACTCCACCGCGTTCTCGCCCAGCATATGCCAGTGAATGCCGCCCTCGGTCGGTACCCTGGGGTTGTCGCCGCCGATTTGCAGCAGCAGTTGTATGGTCCAGGGGGAATTTTCCTCGTCACTGCGGAAGTAGGTGCGCGACACCAGTTTGCTGCCATAGAACTGGCTGGGCCAGTGGCAGCCCTCGCAGGTCGCCTGGGCCGGGCGCAGGTTGTGCACCGGGGTGGGGATGGGGCGCTCGAAACTGTTGCGGGCGACGGCGATAAGCTGGCGGGTGCCGTCGATTTTCGAGCGCACCCAGAAGCCCGCCCCCGGGCCTATATGGCAGTCCACGCAGGCTACCCGGGCATGGGGGGAGTGTTGGTAGGTGGTGTACTGGGGCTCCATCACCGCGTGGCAGGCCTCCCCGCAGAAAGTGACGGACTCCATGGTTTCAAAGGCCCGGGTGCCGCTGTAGCCGGCGATAACGAGGAACACCATGCTCAGGCCGAGAAACACCCACAGATTCCGCACATACATCGGGTCGGACATGTCGATACTGAGGTTGAACCGTACTTTTTTCCCGTCGCGCCTCGCGGCGCGCACCTGCAGCCAGGCTGACAGGACGAACAGGCCAAGGCCCAGCATGACCACGGCCGGGGCCAGGATAAAGGTGCCGATAGCCAGGTAGGGGTTCTGTTCGCCGGAGGACAACTCGAACAGCAACATGACGATGAAGAGAAAACCGCCGGCTATGGTAATCGCACCGCCCACGGCGGCCAGTGGGTGCCGGTACAATGTGCGCTGTTCAGTTTGCTCGTTATCCACTGCGACAATCCTTTTTATTGCGGGTGCCGATCATGTTCGGATCGGTCGGCGGAAGGCGCCTCGCCACGTTCCCACTCGCGACTGGCCGGTGACCTGCCTGTCAGCCAGCTCATATCCATAGGGTATACGGCCGGGTCGAAAACTGTCCAGTAACCGTGCCAGATCAATATGGCCAGGGAGGCCAGCACCGCCTCGTAAAAGTGGACGGCGGAAGTGGCCGCCGGTGCCCAGGCGGGGAGTTCACGCAGCATGAAATCGGAGAACCACAGCAGCAGGCCGGTGAGGGTCATTACGATCATGCCCCACCAGAACGCCAGGTATTCTACTTTCTCGATGTAGCCGATGCGGGGACTGTGGACGGGCTCCTTGCGCAGACCGATGTAGTATTTGAATCGCTCGATGAACTCACGCAAATCACCAAGATTGGGCACCATCTCCAGCATACAGCGACGGGCTTCGCGGTTGACAGTCAGGTGGATGACATGAATTGCCAGGGACAGGCAGATAACGACGGCCGCAATGCGGTGTATCAGGCCGCGGAAGTCCGGGCCGGGGGCGATCAGGGGCCAGGCCCACCAGGAGTCGGGATAACTCAGGGCAAAGCCGCTCCATACCAGTAGCGGAAAGCTGAGCATGACCAGGCCGTGGGCGATGCGGAAGCCGAGATTCATGCGCACGCGACCGCTGGAGGGAGCCGCCGCCATGGCGCGAATGGCCGGCTGGCGGCACTTGCTGATGAAATCCAGCCCGACGTGAACCAGCATGCCACCGATGGTGGAGTAGATGAGCACCAGATAGACCAGGCGGATCCAATAGACAACGGGAAAGGATTCGCGGTCTGTCTCCACCACGTGAATGGGGCCGATGGCGAAGCGCTTGCCGGCGCCGGCATGGCAGTCACTGCAGGTTTCGCCAATGTTGTCAGGGTGGATGCGCGAATGCGGGTTGCTGGAGGGCAGGATGTCGTGCACACCGTGGCAGGAGGCGCAGCTGGCCACCGTGGTTTTTCCCGCCTGGGCGGCCATGCCGTGGTAGCTGTCCGCATAGCTGGGTACCTTGTCCGTCGCCAGGCCATACTTCTCGTTGAGACGGAGATTGCCGTGGCAGCCGCCGCAGCTGAGCAGGCTCTGGTTGGTTGCTGACACCGGGGAGCCACTGGACCCGGGGGCGAGAACGCGGTGCTCGCCGTGGCAATCCGTGCAGATGGGTGTATCGCTGGCGCCCCGCAGAAATCCCTGGCCGTGAACGCTTTGCAGGTAGGCATCCGTGACGTCCGAGTGACAGGCGCCGCATGTCGAGGGAACGTTGGCGCGGTTGATAAGCGAGTCGGGGTTGCTGTTCTTCAGTACGCCATGGCTGCCGTGGCAGTTGTCGCAGCTGGGCCCGCCATTGCCGGCGTGCACGGCGTCCGCATGCACACTGTCGCGATAGGCAGCCAGCGGGTTGACCACGTCGATGCCGTAGTTGGCCACCACGTCGGGGTTGGCGTGACAGCCGCCGCAGGTTTCCGCCAACCTTGTATGACTGACCGGCGAGGCCGAATCGTCGGAGGGCAGTATCAGGTGCGCATTGCCGTGACAGAACTGGCAGCCAGCCGTCATGCCAACCCGCTCGGCCACTGTGTTGTGGGCGCTGTTCTGCAGCGAGGCCACGGCCTCATCGTGACAGGCAGCACAGTCGACAGGGGCGATATCCCCGTCTTCGTGGGACGCGTCTTCTATGCCTGCGTGGCAGTCGATACAGTCCAGGTCGCCGTGGGCGCTCTGTTCAAAGCGGCTGGCGCCGGCCGGGTACGCGGCCCCGGACGTGGTCTCGCCGGGGGCAATTGCCGGTGCCTCGTGGGGCGTGTCCTGTAGGTCGTGGCAGTCTATGCAGGTCTCTTTCTGCGCCGTGGCGGTACCGGCCATGCACAATGTAGCTGCCAGCAGGAGAACGCGTAGTGGCTGCATGCACTCAACCCCGTAATAATGGACAGTGCCGGGAAGGGTAGACCAGTTGCGCGGCTGCCAGAAGAGCTGGGCCGGCTCTACGCCAGGCTATCGCTCTTCGGTTGATGCAGGTCAACTTCCGCCGCGCTGCGGCGGCTGGGCCGACGGGGGCGTTGCCGTTACCCGGAAATGGTCACTCCTTGGGATGGCAGTCGTTACACTTGGTGGGCCCGGCCTTCTCGGTCTTGTGGCATTCCACGCAATTGATGTGGAACTGATTTTTCTTCAGGCTGGACTCGGAACAGCTCGGGGTAGTCTTCTTTTCGGGCTCGTTATGGCATTCACTGCAGGGCTTGACCTTCTCCGCCGAGTCCTTGCTGAGATTCTCCTGGGTGTGGTGGCAAGTGGAGCACTCAGCCAGCTCGAAATGCGCCGCGTGCGGGAATTCCACTGCGGATTTCTTGGCGACGCAGTCATCGATCGTAATGTGTTCAGGCGGTGCCGCCAGGCTGCCAGAGGCGAACAGGAGCGCGAATATTCCGGCGATGGTCATTTTCAGCTGGTACATTGTGATCTCCTCTTGGGCTGGTTTTGCCAAGGCAAACGTCCGGGGCAAGCATCTTCGGGTAAAAGCCTGGTCGCCACCAAGCATAGCATCGGCCCGCGTCTTTCCACCAGCGAACCCGCTACCCCGGTCTGCCGTCCGCCCTCGGGCGCGTGAGAATGGGCAGGTAACGATAGAGGAAAAGACCGAAAGCCACTATCCACAACAGGGCGGATACCTGCCACCAGAGCAGGGTCATGCCCGGGGCGGCCAGCGGCAGCACTGACCGGATGACGGCGGCGAGCATGATCAGGCCAAAGGCCAGCGCCAGGTAGCGGGGGACCTCGAGCGGGCGGCCGGTGTGACCCAGTGACACCCGCGACATCATGGCCAGGATCATACCGCCGATAGCGCCTGTGGCCAGCAGGTGGACGACGTTCCTGCCGGCTGCGGGATCATCCCCGGCCAGCGCAAGCCCGAGCAGTGCCAGGGGAATGCACAGGTAGCTCAGGTGCATCGACCAGAGCAGGGGTACCTGCAGGGTTTTCCATCCCTGCCAGTGTCCCAGCCGGTAACAGTGCAGGGCGCTGGTCGCCAGGCACAGCGCCGCGAACCAGGGGCTGGCTGATTGCGCCGGCGGCGCAAAGGCCGTCACCAGACCGACTGCCATGACACTGCCAATGGCCAGCCAGTCCAGCCATGCCGGCAGCGGCTCGATCTTGAGCCCGAGGCGATTGCCGGTGAACAGGGGGATGACCCTGCCGCCGATGATGACGACCAGGGTGGTAATCATCCACACCGCACCGTAATGCAGACGGGTTGAACCGAGCCTGTCATCCATCGCCAGGTAGCTGGCCGAATCCAGCAGCATCAGGACCAGCAGCACGGGCAGGAACAGCATATTGCGCCACTGGCGCCGGGCCCACACCCGCTGCCCCAGTTCGAGGCCCAGCAACAGGATAAACAGCATTTCCGCGAGCCAGGCCAGCAGGCGCCACTGGGGAGCCAGCCACAGCAGCAGGCGTGCGGCCAGCCACAGGCCGAACAGCAGTTGCAGGCGCCGGCCGCGGGTGCCGGGCAAGTTGGTCCAGGTAGCGACCGCCGTCAACAGGAAGCCGGCTACCACCGGCATGGCAAAGCCGAAAATCATTTCGTGGGCGTGCCACCAGGAGGGCGGGATGCTTCCGCTCCAGGTTTGCGGCCACAGCATCCAGCTGAGCCAGCGGCCCATGGCCAGTACCCCGAACAGGGCGGCCGCCAGGAACCCGGCCCGGAAAGCCAGCTGCCACAGCGGGGCAACATCGCGTCTGGCGTTCATTGACCAGTCACCGACCGGATATCCTGCTGTTACCGTCCACCACGCGACCCACAACGCAACCCTCAAGGAAACACAGCCCGCAGCGTAGCCCAATTACCCGGAGGCGGGAACCCTGCCGCCCCGGGATGTCCCCCGGGGCCTTCCTATAGTATGGTTGGCCCCGCTTGCCTGTTGTTGGGTCCGGCACAGGAAACCGGTCGCCGGACGGCGGCGCACAACCATAAGGGAGAGTGTGGGCATGAAATTGTGGCATTGCGCGGGAGCCCGTTCCCTGCGTCCGCTGTGGGCGCTGGAAGAGATGGGAATGGACTACGAGCTGGAGATCCTGCCGTTTCCCCCGCGGATGTTCAAACGGGAGTACCTGGGTGTGAACAGCCTGGGCACGGTTCCCTTCCTGCAGGATGGCGCCACCGAAATGACCGAGTCCAGCGCCATTTGCCAGTACCTGGTGGATCGGTACCAGCGCTACGATTTCGGCCTGAGGCCCGAGCATCCCGAGTATGGCGCCTACCTCAACTGGCTGCACCATGCGGACGCTACCCTGACGTTCCCGCAGACCCTGACCATGCGCTATTACTACCTCGAGCCCAGCCCGGAAAAACAGGCGGTCGGGGACGACTACGCCAAGTGGTTTATCGCCCGCCTGCGGCGCCTGGATAGCCACCTGGAGAGCCATGATTACCTGGTGGATGGCCGCTTCACCATCGCCGACATCGCGGTGGGCTACGCCCTTTACCTGGCCTGCGCCCTGCACCTGGACGAACGCTTCCAGCCCAGGACCCGGGCTTACCTGGAACGGCTCAAGGCGCGGCCGGCCTTCCAGCGCGCGGACGCCCTGGGCGAGCCCCTCGCACTGCCAGCGCGCGGCTAGCAAACCGCAGCCCCGACCTCAGCGTATATACTGGACGCCCAATTTTGTGGATGAACCCCTTGCAGGCCCCCGGAAAAATCTATGGCTAAGAAACCCCGCGGCCTGAAGAGCAGGGCTATTCCCCGTGGCCTGGCCGTGTCTCTGGCTGGTATCCGCGCGGGAGGCGCGCTGGCGATGGACGGCGCCATGCAGAAGCTCATGCGCCGCAACCCTGATGCTGGCGACTCCCAATTTGCACAACGGGAGGCCAGGCGCTTTGTCCACGAGCTGGGCAAGCTCAAGGGCACCTATGTCAAGATCGGCCAACTGATGGCCCTGTTCGGCGAACACTTCCTGCCGCCGGTGCTGGCCGAGGCCATGCGCGACCTGGGTGACCAGACCGAGCCGCTGCCCTGGGAGTCGGTGGAACCGGTGCTGCGCGCGGGCCTGGGTGCCCGCTACGCTGAACTCCAGATCCAACCCGAGGCGCTGGCGGCGGCGTCCCTGGCCCAGGTGCATGTCGCCACCGTGCGCGCCAGCGGTGAGCGCATCTGCCTCAAGGTGCAGTACCCGGGACTTGCCGAAGTCATCGACTCGGATTTTGATACCGTGGTGCGCATGCTGATGATGGCCCGCTGGCTGCAGGCCGGGCGCGATCTCGACAACTGGCTGGAATCCATGCGCCGGCACCTGCACAACGAGATCGATTACCGGCGCGAGGCCGAGCTGACCGCTCGCATGGCGGAGCTGGTGGCGGGAGTCAACGGCGGCGCCATCGGCTACCGGGTGCCGCGCCTGTATCCCAGGTTCTGCAGCGAAGCTGTGCTGGCGCTGGAATACATGGAGGGCGTGCCGGTGACGGCGCCGCCGGTAGCGGCCCTGCCGCTGGCGCGGCGCAATGCCCTGGCCCTGGGGATGCTCGAGCTGTTTTTTTACGAGCTCTATGACTGGGGCTGCATGCAGACCGACCCCAATTTCGGCAACTACCTGCTGGGCCTCGATGACAAAGCCGGCAATCGCGCCCGGGACACGCTGGTGCTGCTGGACTTCGGCTCCATTCTCGATTGTAGCGACGAGTTTCTCTACCACCTGCGCAGCATTATCGACGCAGGGCTGCGCCAGGACGTGGCGCTCCTCGGGGACAGCCTGGTCGGCCTGGGTTGCCTGCCGGAAGATGCCAGCCAGGAGGCGCGGCAGTTGTTTGCCGACTTCTGCATGCACCTGGTTGAGCCGCTGCGGCCGCCGGCTGAGCTGCCGGGACAATACCTGAACGCCCGGGGGCAGTATTGCTGGGGCAAATCCCGCCTGATGCACCGGGCAGGCAAGCGCGCCGCGGCTTCGGCCACCAGTCGTCACTTCACGCCGCCTT
>CAYTDW010000067.1:0-9063 GCA_964436585.1 uncultured Halioglobus sp.
GCCCTAGAAGGTATAGGTCATACCCAGTTTGAATACCTGGCCCAGTGAATAGCCGGAGAAGTTCAGGTTTCGCTGCACCCTGTACTCGGGCGGGTCCTCGTCGAACAGATTGTCCACAATAAAGCTCAGTGTCAGGCCGTTCGCGATGCCGGCGTCGCTCGCAAAGTCGTAGCCAACGTAGAGGTTGGTCTTCAGAAAGCTATCGACAACGCGCTGGTTGACAGCAATGGTGGGGTCGGCATCGTACGAGTCGGTGTAGTTGAGGGTCAACCGCGCGCGCACGTTTTCCCTTTCCCAACCGATATGGGTAGATGCATATAAATCCGGGTTGTATTTAAGCTGATCTACCGTCGAACCGTTTGATGTGACCTCAAAGTGTGTCTGCAGGTTACCCAGCACGCCGTAGGTCATGTAGCCAAAGTCCGTTTCGTGGCCATATTCCACACCAAAGTCCATGCCCTTGAGGTCGGCCTCGTCGGAATTGGTAACTCGCCGATCGATAATAACGCCCACATCGGCGGGATTGATGTCGGCAAACTGGTCAGCGTTATCTACTTCCGACACAGATGCGTCCCACTCGGCCTGGGTCGGGTTGAAAATAAAGGCGTCAGGATTCAGCAGCACCGCGGATGTTTCCTGCGGGTTGAACGAACCGAGCAGCTGTTTGAAGTCGATCTCGTAATAGTACGCGGTCAGCGACAGGCCCTCGGTGGGTTGAATCTCGAAACCGGTGCCCCAGGTGGTGGCGGTTTGTGGATCCAGTGCGCCGCTCGCGCCCTCCAGCAGGAATACGTCATTGCGATTGGGATCAGTCAGCTCATTATTGGGGTCGGGTACGCCCGCCGCCGCATCGGCGATGAATCGACCATTGGCGGGGGACACACTATCGAGTACCGTCGGCGCGTTGAAGGACTCACCCCACTTGCCAAACACGGTCAGCCACTCCGTAGGCGTGTAAGTCAGGCCGTAGGTGGGATTGGTGGTGTCACCGAAGTCACTGTAGTCGTCGTAACGGGCGGATATCGACAGATCCAGCGTCTCGATCACCGGGATCGATAGTTCGGCAAATGCGGACGTGAGATCGCGGGAGGCGCTTTCGCCCGGCAGGCTGCCCGCACCGCCCCAGGTGGTATCACCGCTGCGCTTTTCCACCTCGTCTTCGCTGTATTCCAGGCCAACAGCGGCGCGCATCATGCCCGCGGGCAGCTGCATCACATCGCCGTCGGCAATCGCCCGGATAAACGATAACTCCTGTTCTACGTAGTCAGCCACCTCCCAGTCCAGGATATCATCGATCACACTGGCGTCAGCCGCGGCGACATTCAGCGGGTCGAGTTGGTCGCTTTCAACATAGCCGATCAGTTTCTCACGATTGGATGCGGGTTCATCCACCTGGTTTTCCGAGTAGCCGTAAAACAGCGTGTTGCGCAACTGCCAGCTGCCGGGCAGCTCAATCGTCAGCTCGGGCGCGATGCCCCAGGTCTCGATCTCGATTTCCGTCTCCCGGTGCCGGTAAGCCGGGTTGGCGGCATAGGAAAAGCCCACCTGGGACGTGTCGTACAGCTCGCCTACACTCGTGCCGACAATGCCCTGCTCGGTGGGATTCGGTTCGGCGACCGTATCGCCGTCGGGATACCGGGAGTACGTGGTGTCGCGCTTCATGTAGTAGGCTCTGGTATCGAGCGAAATCTTGTCGGTAATCTCCTGGGTAATGCCGCCATAAACGTTGTCGCGGGTCTGTTCGGGCAGCAGCGAGCTCTGCCCGTCGATATCACAGGGGGCGCCGACAGGTGTCACGCCCGCACCGGGCGCCCTGGGGTTATCGGTCCAGCCACTGCCGTACCAGAACCAGGTGGTGACAGCACCCACGGGGGTCACACACTCGGTACCGGAGGGTGTCAGCTCCGACCCGAACCTGTCCCAGGTACCGCGCTCAGCCCAGTCCCGGTCGTCATTCTTGACGTTATCCTGGTCGGTGGTGGCCACAGAAATATAGCCCGAGCCGCTGTCCCATTTGGTACCCGCCAGGACCGAGCCCTGCCAGCCGTTGAAATCGTCGGCGGTGTCGTAGCCCAGGTCAAGCTGGACGCCCTCGAATTCTTTCAGCGTGAGGAAGTTGATAACGCCGCCCACCGCGTCCGCGCCGTACAGGGAGGAGCCCCCATCGGTGACCACATCCACCCGCTCGATAACATTCTGGGGAATGATGTCAGGGTCGACCGATGACTGGTCGGTACCCACGGGCGCCATGCGATGGCCATTTACCAGTACCAGGGTCGTGGCACCCGAAGATGTGTTGATCCCGGGCAGGTTGCGCAAGTTCGGGCGATTGACCTGCAGCCTTGCGGCCCCCCTGGGATCCTGGTCGGCTCGCTGATTGAAAAAGTTCGACACCTGGGGGATGGAGGCGAGCAACTCGTTGGTAGTGACCGCACCGATTTGGGTCATATCCTGCTTGTCGAGGCCCAGGGTCTGCGAACCGACGGCCGCGACACCGCGAATCAGTGACCCGGTGACAACGACTTCCTCCAGCTTTTGATTTTCGGCGGCCTCGACCGGGACCTCTTCCTGGGCCAGCGCCAGCCCCGGGACCAACATTATCGATGCTGCTCCAGCCGCCAGGCTCTGGACACTTCTGCGTACCGCATTATGCAATCTGGTTTTTTTATACATGTCGACCTCTGCGTTTGGCGTCTGCTCATGAAAACAGTGCAGCCATCACCTGATTTATAAGTTATGCAACCCTGGCCCACGCCAGTGGAGGAATCATACCTACTAGAGGTCGGGTTTGTAAAGCATTTAATCAACTACGTTGTTCATTACGATATTATGGCCGCACTGCACGGGCGGTGGCGACTTTGTGGTGTATCATTGCCTCCGATTTCAGGGACTGCGGTTTGCCAACTGTGGAGATACGCATGGAACCAGTCGGCTTGAGCGCAAAACAGGAATGGCATGCCGGTTGGACCCTGGTCATAGCGGCCTCACTGGGCTTCTCCTTTTTCTCCGTAATGCTTGCCAGCACTGGCCTGTTCATGGGCCCACTGGGTGAAGAATTCGGCTGGAGTCGCACGCTGCTTTCATCCGGCCCCTCGATTGCCACGGTCATGACGGCGGTGCTCGGTCCGTTTCTGGGCATGCTGGTGGATCGGTTCGGAACGCGCCGGGTGGCACTGCCAGGGCTGGTGCTGACGATGGCCTCCATCGCCACCTTCAGCCTGCTCAATGGCTCGCAAGCGCAGTGGGTAACGCTGTGGGTCGCGTTTGGCATCGTCTCCGTAAGTATCAAGTCGACGGTCTGGACCGCGGCTGTGGTCGGTGTTTTTCAAAAGTCACGCGGCCTGGCACTGGGCCTGACACTGGCCGGCACTGCCGTGGCCCAGAGCGTGGTGCCGCCACTGGGCAATTTTCTCATTACCGAGTTCGGCTGGCGGGGAGGCTTTGTCTGGCTGGCGCTGGGCTGGGGTGGCATCACCCTGTTGGTGTGCCTGCTGTTCTTTTTCGATATTCGCGCTCGCGCCGCGAATAAACGAAAGGCGGATGAACGCGCCGGACGAGCGCCCGCCGATGAGGTGCCTGCGGTCAAGCTTCCCGGCCTTACCATAGCCGAAGCATGGCGCGACTCGGCGCTGTGGCGCCTCGCCATCTCCAATTTTATCGTCATGGTGCTGACCATGGGGCTCGCCATACACCTGTTCCCCATTCTCACCGAAGCGGGGGTGACGCGCGCGACCGCCGCCTGGCTGGTCGGACTTTCGGGTGTTGCGGGGATCGTCGGCAAGCTGGTAACGGGAGTACTGCTGGACCGGTTCCGGCCCAACTGGGTGGGCGGCATTACCCTGGGGGCAGCGGCGCTGGCCTTCGCCCTGTTACTGGACGGCATCCGCTCACCCACACTGATTGTCATCGCCCTGCTGGTCAACGGCTATGCCGCGGGCACCAAGACCCATATCACCGGCTTCCTCACCGCGGGTTATGCCGGCATGAGAAATTTTGGCGCCATCTATGGTGCGATGGCATCCCTGATGGCGCTGGCCGCGGGCATGGGGCCGATGCTGGCCGGATTGGTCTATGACCACTTCGGGAATTACCGTCTCTTCCTGCAGGTGGGTACCGTGGGCTGCGCGTTGGGTGGACTACTGATTCTCAGCATGCCGCGCTATCCCCAATGGGACACGCTCGAGTAGAGCCTTGCTCACATTGGCGCCAACCCACGTGCTGCGCGAAAGGCGGCCAACAAGTGGCAGGTCAATTCAGGTTTAACTCAGCCTGGTGATCTATTCTGCCAGGATGAAGAAATTGAACGTCCATCTCCAGGCTGACTGACCATGCCAGCTTCGCTGCTGCAGCTGCAAGCCGCCCCACACCCCGGAGACCTGCCATGACCGCAGGCACGCGGGTATTGCTGCTGACTGGCGCGGTGGCGGCGATCGGCTGCGCGACGGCGTTCGCTTTCCTGGCTTCCCCCCAGCACCACAGGCCGGGCGCACTGGCCCAGCACGAGGCGTCGGTGGAAGAGGGTCGCTACCTGGCCCGTGCCGGCAACTGCGCGACCTGTCATACCGCCGAAGGCGGCAAACCCTATGCGGGCGGGGTGGAATTTCACACGCCCTTCGGCCTGCTCTACTCCACCAATATCACCATGGATGCAGCAACCGGAATCGGCAACTGGTCGTTCGAGGATTTCTACACCTCGATGAAGCACGGTATTCGCCCCGATGGCGATCACCTGTATCCGGCGTTCCCCTACACGGACTTCGCGAAGTTGACGGATGGGGATATCGCCTCACTGTATCTCTACCTGCAGACGCTCGAACCGGTCGCTGCACCGAACCGGGAAAACCGGCTGAAGTTCCCCTTCGACCAGCGCGCGCTGCTGGCCGGCTGGAAGGCACTGTTCCACGATGCCGCCAGCTACGAGGCGGATCCGCGGCAATCCCCGCAATGGAATCGTGGCGCCTACCTGGTTGAGGGCGCCGGCCACTGCGGTGCCTGTCACACGCCGCGGAATCTACTCGGCGCGGAGCGGGAGTCCCTGGCCCTGACCGGTGGCAGCTACATGGACAGGGTGCGATTTGGTTATCACCGCCAGTGGTCCGGCGTCAACCTGACACCGCATGACGCGGGGCTGGCCGGCTGGAGCGTCGATGACCTGGTAGCCTACCTCGGGGCAGGTGTGAGCCGCAATGCGGTGGTGCACGGCCCGATGCGGGAGGTGGTGATGAACTCGACCAGCCACCTGAGCGAGGAGGACCTGCGCGCGATGGCGGTCTACCTGAAAGGTATACCACCCAGGGCCCAGGCGCCCGGCCCCGCGCCGGACGAGGAAACCCTGGCGACGGGCGAGATCACCTATACGGTTCACTGCGGCTCCTGTCACCTGCCCACCGGCACAGGCGATGCGGGCCTGGGTGTGTCGCTGATCGGCAGCCCGATCGTCGCGGCCGCGGACCCTTCTTCCCTGATCAATGTCATCCTCTATGGGCCGCACCTGCCGGAGCGGCTGGTGGTCGATCGCAGCCGGATGAAAATGTTCGGTAAGCGCCTGTCCGACACAGATATTGCCGGCGTCGCCAGCTACGTGCGCAGCGAGTTCGGCGGCGGGGCCGGGGCGGTGGATCCGGCGCAGGTCAAGACCCAACGCTAGCCAGAACGGTGGAGCCGATGCAACGAGGGATATGCAAAAACCATATGAGCACCGCGACAACAGCCTTTAGTCTGCCACCGGTCCGCGGATTGTGCGGTCTGTTGTCACTGCTGGTATTCCTGCAGACGGATTTTGCGAGGGCGGACGCGTCTTTTGTGCGTGCTGGTGAGGCCGGCTTCGTCGTGTCCTACATCGAGTACGGGCTGTCGGGGGATGCAGCAGAAACCGGCGCCTGCCCGCAGGGCATGTCACTGAACCTGGCGCAGATTTACGCGCTGACCGCCGCCGGCAAACGCCGCGCGGATGAGCCGGAGGAAGCCTATCTGGATCGCCTGCAGGCGGCGGCGAAGCAACAGGGCACCAGTCCGGACGGCAAGGACCTCTGCCTGCACCCGGAGGCCGGAGAACCGGACCCCTACCATTACACGGTGCAGGGATCGACCGTGCCGGTCTACGGTATCGACCTGGATGGTGAAGTTTCCGCCGACGATTTTCCCGGCATGGACGGTACAGCCGGCGTCGACAACCAGTGGTACCGGGTGGTTGGCTGCGGCCACTCGTGGCAGCCCACCGGGCAATCCAACTCGTTCAATATCGGCATGCTGACCGGCTCCTGGGGAATTCTGGTCAAACTGAAGGGTGTGGACGACATCCGCAATGACGACCACGTGGAGGTCGGTCTCTACGCCAACGCAGACCCGATTCGCCTCAGCCCGTCCCGCGCCCCGGTCTCCTTTGCAACCTACGCCGCCGAGGCGGATCCCCGCTACCGCGCCACCACCACCGGCAGCATCAAGGACGGCGTTTTGACCACCGCGCCGGTTGATGCGCGCTTCCGCAGTGAGGTAAACAGCATGTACCTGGAGCGACCGTTGCGCGACGCCCGCCTGCAAGTCACACTCTCGGAAGAGGGTGTACTCACCGGGTATCTTTCCGGCTATACCCCGGTGGAGGCCATGTACGACATGCAGTTCGGTTTTCGCAATGGCCGGACGGCCGCAGGCGATCTCGCCCCGCTCAGGCTGCGCTCGGGCTCGGCCAATGGCGCCGCGTTTGTACTGGGGCGCACCTGCCACGGCGCCTGGCAGGCTCTGCATAAACATGCGGATGGTCATCGCGATGCAGAAACCGGCGCATATACCTCGATTTCCACCCAGTACCGGATCTCCGCCATCCCCGCGTTTGTTGTCGAGCGGGAGGCTGTGAACGGCCCTGCACAAGCCGCGATCGCGGAAGGCAGCGGCGATGACTGATAGCGGACAAATGGCATTCGGTCTGGGCTGCAGGATCGGGCGCACAGCCCTGGGGATACTCGCCCTGTTGGCACTGGCGGCGGGCACGGTGGGCTGCGGTGAACAGGAGGACACGTTATTGCGGGAACCGGATCCGGTGGGCGGCCCGGCGCTGGTGCGGCGCCTGACAGAGTCCCAGTACCGCGCCACGGTGGCGGATATTTTTGGCCCCGAGGTGCCGGTGCTGGCGCGTTTCGAGCGGGGATTGCGTTCGCACGGGTTGATTGCCGTCGGTACCAGCGAGGCGGGAATATCGTCGTTCAGCATGGAACAGTATGACGCCGCGGCACAGGGCGTGGCCGATGCAATACTGGGCGAGGAGCAACGGGGTGATTTCGTACCCTGTGCGCCTGGTTCCCCGACCAGCTACGGTCCCGACTGTGCCAGGGCGTTTATCGAGCGCTACGGTACGCTATTGTTCCGGCGCCCCCTGAGCGCAGAGCAGGTACAGCGCTATCTCGACGCCGCCAGGCTGGGCGGCGAAGAACTGGGCGATTTCTACGCGGGTTTGAAATACGCGCTGGTGGGCATGATGACCGCGCCGCAGTTCCTGTTGCGCATTGAAACCACGGAGCCGGATCCCGCGAGGCCCGGATTGCAGCGACTGGATGCCTACTCCAGGGCGACGCGCCTGAGCTATTTCCTCACCGATTCGACACCCGACCCGGAACTCCTGCGCGCGGCCGGCGCCGGTGAACTGGACACGGCCACCGGCCTGGCCGGGCAGGTGGATCGCCTCATCGCCGGCCCGGACTTCGAAGCGGCGGTGCGTGCATTTTTCCGCGATATGCTGGAATTCGACCTGTTTGACGACCTCGCCAAGGATGCGGAAATCTATCCCGCCTTCAACTCGGAGGTGGCAGCGGATGCGCAGGAGCAGACCCTGCGCGACATCGTGCGGCACCTGGTGGAGAGCCGGGGTGATTATCGCGACCTGTATACCCTGGATGAAACCGTGATGACCCGGGCCCTGGGAGTGGTGTACCGCCAGCCGGTGGCGTCCCGGGATGGCTGGGAGAAAACACCACTTTCCCACAGCGGGGATCGCCTGGGCATCCACAGCCACATTTCGTTCCTCGCCCTGCACGCCCACCCCGGGCGCTCCTCACCCACCCTGCGCGGGGCGGCGATCCGCAGTGTATTTTTATGCCAGCAAGTACCGGACCCGCCGGCGGACGTGGACTTCAGCGCCGTCCAGGACGCATCCGATGCTCACATGCCCACCGCCCGTGACCGCCTGACGGCCCACAACACCCAGCCGGCCTGTTCCGGCTGTCACAAGGTGATGGACCCGGTGGGCCTGGCGCTGGAAAATTACGATGGCCTGGGGCTGTTCCGCAGCCATGAAAACGGGGCGCTGATCGATGCCAGCGGCTTCCTGGACGGGATGTCGTACCAGGACGGCAGGGGGCTGGCCCGGGCCCTGCGCGATCATCCCGAGACACCCCGCTGCGCGGTGGAAAAAATGTACCGCTTCGCGGTGGGGCGCGACACCGTGTGGGACGAGCGTGCCTACATGGATTACCTGATCGCCGCCTTCGAGAACGGCGGTTACCGCCTGCCCGAGCTGATGCGCAGCATCGCCTTGAGCGACAATTTCTTTGCCATCTCGTCGCCGGCCGCAGAACGCGCCGGCAACGCTGTGGCGCAGGCACACAGGAGAGACGAATCATGAACAAGATTTCCCGCCGGGGGTTTTTGCGCGGCACCCTGCAGGGCGCCGCGGTGGGCGTGGGCCTGCCCCTGCTCAACTGCCTGCTAGACGACAGCGGCCGGGCCTATGCCGCGACCGGCCAGCGCATCCCGGTTCGCTTCGGCACCTGGGTCTGGGGCTGCGGATTCATCCCGGAGCTGTGGATTCCGTCGGCCACCGGTACCGACTTCGCACTCCCGGCCCACCTGGCGCCGCTACAGCCCTACCGTGACCGACTGGCCTTTTTCAGCGGCTTCGATGTCAAACTGGACGGCGTGCCCAACAAGCCCCATGTCACCGGTTGCCTGGGGCTGCGCACCGGGATCCCGGTGCCGGATTACAATGTCAAGGCGCCAACCCTTGACGTGTTGATCAGCGACCAGATCGGCGGCACCCGGTTCCGCTCCCTGGAAGTCTGTTCCGCAGGCATA
>CAYTDW010000068.1:0-9050 GCA_964436585.1 uncultured Halioglobus sp.
TCAATGAATCCATGTTCGGCGCCCTGCGGCTGGTGTCGGTGGAGCAGGGCTACGATCCCCGCGACTTCGCCCTGGTGGGATTCGGCGGCGCCGGCCCCCTGCACGCCAATGCCATGGGTATCCTGACGGAGGCCTGGCCGGTGATCATCCCGCCCGGCCCGGGCGTGTTGTGCGCCTACGGCGATGCCACCACCCAGGTGCAGGACGAGGCGGCCCGCACCTACCTGACCATGGCCGGCGGCCTCGCCGACGCGCAGTTGCTGGCGGACCTGCGGGAGCTGCAGCAGCGGGCGGGGGAGTCCCTGCTGGCCGATGGCATTCCCGTGCAAGACCACGAGGTGAGCTACCAGGCGGACCTGCGTTACGCGGGCCAGGCCTTCCAGATCACCGTGGACTTCAGCGAGGAGGAATTGAAGGCCCGGGGCGTGGCACTGCTCACCGACCAGTTCGACAGCGAGCACGAACAGCTGTTTACGTTCAAGCTGGGGGACGGCCACGAGATCCTGATGATCCGCGCCCTGGTGAAGGCGCGCAGCAAGGCGATCGCCGAACTCAGAACAGGCAGTGCCGGCACCACCCTGGAGCAGTGCCGCATCCACGACAGCCGCTTCTACTACGGGGGCCACTGGCATGACGTTGTGATCTATGACCGCAATAAATTGCATGAGGGCCTGGTGGTACCCGGCCCGGCGATCATTGGCGAAATGGATTCCACCACCGTGGTGCTGCCCGGCTTCGATGCCCGGGTGGACGCGATCGGCAACCTGCTGATCAATCCGGCAAAGTGAGGGGACAGGGACATGAGCGCTAGGATTATCCAGACCAACAGCACACCGTTCGGCACGGTCGAGGTGGATGGCGTCACCGTCGACATTATCGAGAATGCCCTGCGCAACGCCCGCGAGGAAATGGATGCGGTGTTGTTCCGCACCGCCATGTCACCGGGTATTCGCGAGCAGGGTGACTGCTTCCCCATGATCGCCAACCGCGCGGGCAAAATGGTGGTGGGCCAGTTCGGCTCGTTTATCGGCCCCTTCCTCGCGGCCTATGACGCCGAGATCGAGGAAGGGGATGTCATCCTCACCAACGATCCCTATATGTGCAATGCGGCGGTGTCGCACCTGCCCGACTGGGTGGCGCTGGTGCCGGTGTTCAAGGACGGCCGCCACATCGCCTGGTCCGCCATGTTCGGGCACATGTCCGACAATGGCGGTATGGTGCCGGGCTCCATTCCCATCCAGGCCACCACGATCTACCAGGAGGGGATTCGCATACCACCGATCAAGCTTTACAAGAAGGGTGTACTGCAATCCGACCTGCTGGAGCTCATCCTGCACAATGTGCGCACCCCCCAGTGGAACCGCTTCGACCTCAACGCCCTGGTCGCGGCCTGTAATACCGCGGCCAAACGCTGTGTGGAACTGGCCAGGCGCTTCGGCGATGACGTGCTGGTAACCACCATGGATATCATGCTGCAGCGCAACTACGACGCGATGAAACACATCATCAGCCTGTTTATCCCGGAGGAGCCCCGGGTATTCGAGGACTACCTCTGCGATGACGGCATGGGTATGGGGCCCTACAAGATCAGGTGCAGGATGTGGCGCGAAGGCGCGGTGGCCATCTTCGATTTCGACGGCACCGATCCCCAGGCCCAGAGCTCGGTGAACTTCTTCCTCAACGAGGACATGTTCAAGATGTTCTTCGGCTCCTTCACTATCAACGTGGTGGACCCGCAGATTGTGTTCAATGACGGCTTCTACGACCTGGTGGATGTGCGCATCCCGAAGGGCACCCTGCTCAAGCCCAATTTTCCCGCGGCCCTGTCGGGGCGCACCCATGCCCTGGGTCGCATCTTCGACCTGCTGGGGGCCCTCCTGGGGATGGGCGCGCCCGAGCAGATGCTGAACGCCGCGGGCTTCTCCGATTCGCCGCACCTGTTCTATTCCGGTTACGACAGGAAGGGGGAGTGGTTCCAGCTGTTCCAGATCGGTTTCGGCGGCATTCCCGGCAGGCCGGTGGGCGACGGCCCCGACGGCCACTCCCTGTGGCCGGGCTTCACCAACGTGCCCAACGAGTTTATCGAGTCCTACTTCCCGCTGCGTATCGAACGCTATGAAACCATCCCGGATTCCGGCGGCGCCGGCCTGCACCGGGGTGGCAACGGCCTCAGTGTGGTCTACTGCTTCCTCTGTGATGGCGAGATCGGCATCCACGATGAGCGCTGGCTGATGTACCCCTGGGGTGTACTCGGCGGCGAGACCGGCCTGCGCTCCAGCAAGCGCCTGGTGCGCGCCGACGGCTCACAGGAGTGGCTACCGGCCAAGGTGGAAGGGATCAAGGTGAAGGAGGGCGACCTGCTCTATTTCAATACCTGGGGTGGTGGCGGCTGGGGCGACCCCTTCAAGCGCGACCCGGAACTGGTGCGCCTGGACGTCGACCGGCGGCTGGTGACCCGCGCGGGCGCGCGGCGCTACGGCGTGGTCATCGGTGACGACGGTGCCGTGGATGCCGCTGCTACCGCAAACCTGCGCGCGCAACTGGTGGCGGGCAGAGGCGAGAATATCGCCCTGTTCAACTTCGGCGGCGACGTGGAGGCCATTCGCGCCCGCTGCGAGGCTGAAACCCATCTGTCTGCGCCGGTCAAACCCACCTTTGTTGGTGCGGCCGGCAAATGAACCGGGACGCCCTTTGATTGAGGAAACGCCGGTCGCCTCCTCCAGCTGACGGTGGTGCTGGTCTTACTTGGCTTGTGGATTCGTCACGAGACGGCCGCTGTCAGGGTCGGGTAGCGTCGCGAAAGCGGCCCGTGGCTTGGAGCCAGTGCAGCGCGCGCAAGTTCACCCGACCTACTCCCGCGCCGTGTACGCCTCCAGCGCGCCAAAACCGCGCTCGTCTATTTGATCGACCCGCGCGTCGACGGGCGGATGGGTTTTGTACAGCTGCGCCAGGCTGGCCGACTCGCTGCCGAGCGCAGTCAATTTCTGCAGTAGTGAATACAGGGCGAGTGGGTTCATGCCGGCGCGAGCCAGATAGACCTCGGCACCCTGGTCAGCCCGATACTCGGCCTCGCGATCCAGCGACGTCATCATGATCGCGGCGCCATGCTGCTCGGCGTAACTCCTGGCGTAGCGGCCCGCGGCGGTGTCGTTGCCCGTCGTGACCTCTGCGAGCGCGAGTTCCTTGCTCGTTTCCGCTATCTCCTGCTTGTGAATCACGTTGTAGTGATCGCGCTGCACGCAGTGACTGATTTCATGGGCAAGGGCTGCGGCCACTTCGCTGTCCGTCGCCAGCAATTCATAGAGGCCCCGCGTCATCAGGATGAATCCGCCCGGCGCCGCAAACGCGTTGACCTCGGGCGTGTCAATTACCCCGAATGTCCATGGCAGGTCCGGGCGACTGGTTTGCGAGGCGACCCAGCGGCCGACGAGGTTGACGCGGCGCTGCGCCGCGACGTCATCCCATAGCGGCCGGGCGCCGAGGATACGGCCAGTGATCTCCGGCCCGAGGGCGAGTTCCTCGGCTGCGAGTTCGTCCTCGGATTTCGGGATGACCTTTGCGGCATTATCGAGTGTTGAGCCGACGTTCACACCAAGCGCCCCGAGCAGACCGCCCACGGCCTTAGTGGCCATGGCTTTCGTCCCGGCCGCCCCCGCAGCCGACAGACCTGTACTCGTGCCACGCTTCGCCTCATCAGCATAGGCGACGCTGGTTGGCTGCCAGCCCTGCTCGGCGGCGTAAGCAGCGGCCATGGGGTTATCAACCCGTTGCGCGACCATGCTGTCCAATTGTGCACTGTTGAATGCCGCTGCCGTCAGGTCACTTTCCTCGATGCCGCGCACGCCGGCGGTTTCGGTGACCCGGCCTATCCCGGCCTTGCCTCCCATCAGTACGCGCATGTTGGCTGCGCCATCCTCGACGCCCGCATAGGCGAGGCGCACGTCGTTGACGCGCAGGTAGCCCGGTTTGCCGGGCGACACTTGAAACTCGTACCAAAGACCCTGCTGGCCGGAGATCAATACGGCAGCGTCGCGCTGCAGTGTCGTCAGCTTCGCCGCATCGAATGCAGGCCGCGAATACACGTCCGCTGTGGGCTTGTGAACAATGGCGGGCAATTCGGCGGCACTTACGCTCGTCACAGCCAGCATCGTCGCTATAAGGGTTACCTGGAAAGCTCGCATCACACTCCTCCTGACTTAACGATCTCCTGACTCGACAACTCACCGTGCCGTGCCAGCGGCGCTTCCGCAGACGATGACAGCACGCGACCGATCAATTCATGCAGACGGACCTGTGCCACCTGGGCGGAAGCTGCGGACGCCTCAACATCGAGTTCGGCGCAGGCAAAGGCAACGCGCACGCTGCCATCGTCGGGCAGTCTTGCGTCGTACCGGGCTAGTTCCCGCTCCAGCCTGGCGAGATCCAGTGCGGCCGCAGTGCTTGCGGCCGCTCGGCTCTGGCCATGCCACACGAGGACCATAAGGTCGCTCAGCGCATCGTGCAACCAGCTCTTGCGCTCGACCACGCCCTCCAGCATCACCGCATCGCTGCCCGCGTACAGGAAGCGACGCAATCGTCGGCGATACTCGCGCTGCCGTCGCGCCGCTGGTCCTGCACCGTGCTCCTCATCGAGCACGAAGCGCAGACGCGCAATGGCCAGCCAGCGGTCCGCGCCGGGATCATATTCCGCAAGGAAATCGCCGTTGCCGACCGCACGGCCGCGCTGCAACCCGGCGTAACCACGGCAAATTCCGAAAACCAGGGCGACAAAGCCGATGCTGGCGAAGATATCGAAGAAGAAGCCGAATAACGTGATGCCGACGAACGCAGCAGTCAGCAGCGCCAGGTTGCCAGCGACAAAGACCGAGTCGATGTCATCGGCGGGCTCGCCGCGGTAGAAGGCAAACGTGGTCAGCAGGACCAGCAGCGCCGCAAGGACGTACTTGAACCAGTCTGGCGGCGTACGGATTGCGCTGCCCGCGACCAGGGCCTCGGTGGCCTCGGCCAGCACTTCGACACCCGGCATCACCGGATTGACCGGCGTCGGCTTGGCGTCGTTGAGTCCCGATGCGGTATAGCCGACCAGCGCCAGCCGGCCATCCAGTGGCGGAATGCCGGTGGCCGGATCACGACAGACCGCTTTACCTGCCAAAATGTCGGCGGCGCTGACATGTGGCAGCCGGGTGTCCCTACGCCAGTTGGGCCGCACTGTCGCTATGGCGCTGTCCGGTACTGCAGACACGATCGTCGCGAGCCGCAGCGGCAGCGAGGACAAGGCCCAGTCGCCGGCAGCCTCGCGCAACGGTATGTCACGCAGTACGCCGTCCACGTTGCGGGTCACATTGGCAATGGCACTGAATCGTGCCATTGACTCGCCATACGGCAGCAGCATCGCGACCCGCGGATCTCGCCGAGGCTCGGCTTTGAGCGGAATCGCCGCCGGGACCATCGACGCATGCAGCGGCGCACCCGCGTCGTAATCCGGATGCAGCCTCGTGGAAGCGAAGACGAACCGGCCCGCGCCCCCCCTGGCCGTGGCTTCCAGTGTGGCGTCTCCCAAGGGGTCGATTTGGGAGGGATCTTCAAATAGCACGTCATAGCCGACCGCGCTTACGCCGGCGCGATCCAGCTGGTCGAGCAGGTCCGCGTGGCGCTGCCGGCTCCAGGGCCAGCCGCCCTCACCGCGCGATCGGAAGTACTCGAGCGAGCACTCATCGATTTCGATCACGACCACCCGGCCCGAAGGCTGCGGTTCGACCGGTCGCAACTGCAGCACGCGATCAAATATCGCGTTCTCGGCTGCATTGAGCGAGCGGCCATGACCCCAGTCCCAGGCGAGCCAGCCAATGACAATGATAACAAGCAGTGGGTAGAACGCGAACTTCAGCCGGAACGCCAGTTCCGACAAAGGCCGCCGGTAAGTGCGTTCGACCTTCGACCAACCACGCGTGAAGCCATGGCCGAGCGTCGCCAGCCCTGCATCCAGCGAGGAGAGCACACGGTTCGTAAGACCGCCGGGCATTCTTGATTACCCCAGGCCGATGATGGCAGGTATGCCGGGTCGGAGCGAAAAAGCGCGAACAACATACAATGATAGGCGCTGCAGACCGGAGTCGAACCGAAGCGCGGCGCATAAAAACAGCCTGCTGTGAGTAGATTTCGTTACTGATTTTGTTAACTGAACCTGCTGCATTCGAAAGATCCCGTGAACCGGTGAAACTCCCGTCGAGTGGCCTGGGGCGTCAAAGGGGACGCATTTATTTTAAGCAGCGCGCTCGATCGATCCAGGCTAGTCCCCGGCTGAAGGGGCGGGGGAGATCACCAGCTCCTCGGGTGGGCAGACCGGTGACCAGACGAAGCGCGGCTCGAGGAAAAACGTCTCGTCCGACTCCAGGAACGTCAGCAGCGCCGGGTGACCCTCAAACTGGGCTGTGGCAAGCTTGCACGGCGTGGAGTCGCCGCCACACAGATAACCGTCTTTGTCCTTCCAGCGGCTGAAGTAGTACCCCTGGGCGGGCATCGCTACAAAGGTTTCGTCGAAGAAGAGGTCGACGATATCGATAATGCAGGTTTGCCCCGCGGCGCAGACGTAGGCGCCATCGGAACTGACTACCGTACCACCCTGGGGAACCCTGATTTCCAGCTTGCAGCCCGACAGCGCAAGAGCAATGGCCGAAACCAGGAGACAGGCCTTGGGGAAACACCGGAAATTTTGCATAAGCAGCCTTCCTCCTGCGTAGAAGTACTGCAACCGAAGTGTAATATGTAGTTGCTGATCCGGTCCCCGTCAAGAGTGGCGCCGCACTACCGTGAAAGGGGGGCGCATTTATTTTAAGCAGCGCGCTCGAACGATCAAGGCTAGTAGGCATGAGTCCTATGCATATCTAAAATAGAGGTGTCTCTTTTTCCATTTTACCTCGACACCCCGAGGCAGAGGGCGACAATGCCGGATAAAAGACGTTATATTGCGGCCAAGCCACCTGCCCCGGGATGTCCACTATGAACAAGACCATCGACCTCGCCAACCTTTCCATAGAGCAAGCCGCACGCGCCCTGCGCGACCGGGAGCTCTCGCCGCTGGAGTTGACCGACGCCTACCTCGATCGCATCGAGCGGCTCAATCCCCGTATCAACGCCTATATCACCGTCACGGCGGAACGGGCGCGGGAGGATGCGCGGCGGGCGACTGAAGAATTTGCCGCCGGCAAGTTGCGCGGCTCCCTGCACGGCATCCCGATCGCGCACAAGGATCTCTATGAAACCGCCGGCATCCGCACCACCGGCGGCTCGAAGATCCACGCCGACCACATACCCGACGCAGACAGCACGGTGGCGCGCAAGCTGCGTGAGGCCGGGACGATTCTGCTGGGCAAGCTCAACACCCACGAGTACGCCTACGGGGTCACCACCAACAATCCGCACTACGGGCCGACCCGCAACCCCTGGGACCTTGCGCGCATCCCGGCAGGTTCCAGCGGCGGTTCGGGCGCGGCAATCGCGGCGGGGCTGGCCACGGCCACCACCGGCTCCGACACCGGGGGCAGCATTCGCATGCCCGCGTCGCTGTGCGGGGTGGTAGGGCTCAAGCCGAGCTACGGGCGGGTCAGCAAGGCGGGCGTACTCCCGCTGTCCTATCGCTTCGACCACACCGGGCCCCTGACCCGCACGGTCATGGATGCCGCCCTGATGTTCAATGCCATGGCGGGTTACGATCCCGCCGACCCCAGCTCCCTGCGCATACCAGTGGAGGATGTGACTGTCGGTATCGATGCGGGTATCCGGGGCCTGCGCATCGGCGTGCCGCGGGGCTATTTCTTTGAGCAGCTGGAGGACGGGGTCGCCACGGCGCTGGAGGCGGCCATCGCCGAACTCCAGCGTCTGGGCGCGGAGGTTCGCGAGGTCGATATTCCCGGTGTGCTTGAAGGCGTATGGGGCGTCTTCGGTTTTGTGCATGCGGAAGCGCTGCAGATACACGCCCACGGCATCGAACACCGGCTGGAGGATTTCGGCGCAGACCTGCGCGCCATCCTGGGCAGCCCGGGGCCGGACGCCGCGACCCTGATGCTGGGCCTGCGCTACTGCGATGCACTCACCGCGGCAATGCGCTCCCTGCTGGAGGAGGTGGACGTACTGGTGACGCCGACCACGCCCATCACCGCGCCGCTGATAGGCCAGGAGACCGTGCGTTACGGCGACATGGAGGAGCCGGTGTTGCACGCGATGATCCGCTGCACGGCGCCTTTCAACGCGACGCACCTGCCCGCCCTGTCCCTGCCCTGCGGGTTTACCCCCGCGGGGCTGCCCGTGGGGCTGCAGATTGCGGGGCGTCCCCTCGACGAGGCGATGCTGCTGCGGGTAGGCCATGCCTACGAACAGGCGACGGGCTGGCAGTTGCGAACTCCGGTCCTGTAGGCGCCGGTGCCCCGCGTCAGCCCTGGATATCGAGCTCCACCAGTTCATAGTGCGTCTGCATATAACCGCCCACCCCGGCCCGCAGCAGGATGTAGTCCTCATCGGCGCTGCACCAGACGTCGTAGGGCGGGTGCTCCTCGGGCAGCTGGCCCGCAGTGTCCACCACCTGGAAGTGGCGGGCGTCAAACTCACCTGCCCGCACCGCAATGCGCTCCTCGCCCAGGTAGCGGATGCCGAAACCCAGCTGGAACAGCTGCGGGCCCGTGGCGCCACGGTGGTCCGGTGAGGACAACATGACGTTGTCGAGGAAACGTTTGCCGGGCCCCTGGCCCAGGTCGTAGGCTTTCATCAGCAGGGCATCGCCGACAATCGGGTGGCACTGCATCCACTGCACGGGTTTTTGCAGGGCGATGCGCTGCTCAATGCGCCCGTCCGTGCGGTTGAAGGCCTCGCACTCCGCCAGCTCGTCGCTGAAGCGGAACCAGCCGCTGCCCTCGAACTCGCCGCCGACGGTGAGGCGCACATGGCAGTCCCGCGGCGCCGCGGTCCTGTGGTCCATGGCCGCCACCACGTCGCGCACCACCATGGGCTCGTCATCGATCTCGCAGTGGGCGTGCATCACGTCGGTGCCGTCGGGC
>CAYTDW010000069.1:0-9003 GCA_964436585.1 uncultured Halioglobus sp.
GTCCTGATCGAACCGGGTTCGATCGCGCTCACCTCGATACCGTAGATCGACAACTCCCTGCGCAGGCCGTCGCTGAGGGCTTCCACCGCGTGCTTGGTCATCGCGTACAGCGTGATCATGGGGAACGCGACGCCGTCACTGATCGAACTGAGGTTCACAATACGACCGGGCGGGCTCCTTGAGTCCAGGCTCGCCCCCAGCAGCGGCAGGAATGCCTGGGTCACCGCGAGCAGGCCGAATACATTGATCTCGAAGGCCTGGCGCGCCTCCTCCAGGGAGGTGTGCATCAGGGGCCCGGAGGGCGCGACGCCGGCGTTGTTCACCAGTCCGGCAAGACCGTTCTCCCCCACCGCGGCCTCGACTGCCTCGACCGCCGCCGGCAATGCGGCGGTATCTGTCACATCGAACAGAAGCGGCGTGAACGCCTCGCCCAACTCCGCCTGCACGCGCTGGCCGTCGGTCTCCTTGCGCACGCTGCCGAAGACATGCCAGCCGCGAGCGATCAATTCCCTGGCGGCCGCGAGGCCTATACCGGTCGAAACGCCGGTAATGACAACGGACTTTTTCATACCATGTTCCTTCTCTTGTATTGGGAAGCGTCTCTCACTGTGTGCATTTTCAAGCCGCCGGTCGCGCGCCGATGATGGAGACTCGCTGTCCTACCCGCTTGGCCGGGAAATAATCCCACACGGCATGGTGCTGGGTACAGCGGTTGTCCCACAGGGTTAGCATATTCGGCGACCACTGAACCCGGCAGTGCAGTTCCTGCATGGTGGCGCAGTGCTGGTATAGCATATTGAGTACTGCATCACTCTCGTGCGGCGCAAGTTGCGGAATACTGACAGTGAAGCCGTTATTGACGTACAGCATTTTACGCCCGTTGCCCGGATGGGTCGCCACTACCGGGTGTTCCGCCTGAGGCCAACCGCCCTCCGGTACCTGTACACCATAATTGCCCGTGTAGGGCTTGGCGCCGTTGTGGATCGCGGTCAGCCCTTCGAGAAACTTTTGCATGGTCGGCGACAGTGTCTCATAGGCGAGGTGCATATTCATGAACATGGTCGCGCCGCCGCCACCGCCCGGGATTTCACTGATATACAGCATCGAGCCCATGGGCGGTTCGAGGTCGCAGGTGACGTCCGTGTGCCAGCCCTCACCGGCCACGTTCTTGCTGGTCTCGTCCGCCTTGATTTGCAGGATTTCGGGGTCACGGCCGAACCCGTACAGCTCCGCCTGCGCCACCGCCTCCTTGTCGCCGGCGGCTACTGCCTTGGCTTTGGCTGCGTGGCCGGGATGCGAATGCAATTTACCGAACATCCGGCCGAAGCGCTTGTGGTCCTCGTCGCTCAGCACCTGGTCGCGAAAGCAGAGCACGTGGTGCTCGTTCAGCGCCGTGGTGATCTCGGCAAACTGCTCCGGGCTGATCGGTCCGGTCAGGTCCACACCTTCCACCTCGGCACCGATCGACGGGTTGATCTGGGTGACTTTAATCAGCCGGTAGTAGGGGCGCTGGCGCTGGTTCCAGGCACGAAATGCGTTCAGGGCGTATTGATCCATTTTGCAACCTCCTTAGGTCTTGGGTCGTCAAGCAACAAACCAATTTATCTGTTGCACGGGATGAAGTATGCGCCCAAAGTGTGTACCGGAATTTACCCTTGCGTTATGATCATTTACCTTTTGGTTACTCTGGAGTGAAGGGCGTTATGCCGGGACCAGGCGCACTGGCGGTACACACGGTGCCAATCGGCGCGCTGCGCGATGTAGCTCGGCTGATGCAGACCCTGCACCGGGACCCGTGGCCACTGCTGACGGCCCACGGCATCGACCGGGAAAAACTGGCCGCTCCGCGCAGCCCGGTACCGGCGAGCCTGCTCGGGCAGGTCCTGCAGGCCGCGGCGGTAGAGACCAATTGCCCGCATTTCGGCCTGCTGGTCGGCGAGGCGGCCACATTGGAAAATGTGGGGGAACTGCGCTTTCTGGCGCTCAATGCCAGCACCGCCCGGCAGGCACTGGACCACCTCGCCCGCTTCATTTCACTGCTGCATCAGGTGCTGCACGTCACCGTAGGGCACGAGCACGGTTACACCCGTTTCACGCTGACACTGGTCGATGCCTTCCCGGGGGCGGAACAGATTCTGCTGGCCTATACGGCCTCGGCGGTCGGCGCACTGCGTTCAGTCATTGGCGGGAAGTGGAACCCGAGTATGGTGCATCTGGCACTGCGCAAGCCGTCCGTTGTCGAGCCCTACAAGCGCTTTTTCGGCGCGCCGGTACTGTTCGATCAGCCGGAATACGCGATCGCATTCCCCGACGAGGCGCTCAATCGACCCAGCAGTGGCGCTGACCCGCGCCTGGCCGAGCTCATTTTCGAGCGCCTGTGCACACTCGAAGCCCAGACGCCTACCGGTCTGGTGGAACAGGTGCGCCATGTGATCGAAACGCAGCTGTTGTGCGGCGAATGCAATGTGCTCAGCGTGGCCAAGGCTTTCTCGGTCCATCGTAAAACCTTGCATGGTTATCTCAGCCAATACGACACGTCCTTTGAGCAACTGCTCGACGAGACGCGCCATGCGATGGCTGACAGGATGCTGGAGTATACGGATCTGCCTCTTACCGAGATTGCCACAACCTTGTGCTACAGCAACCAGGCGGGGCTGACCCGCGCGTTTCGACGCTGGCACGACGAGTCACCCAGCGCATGGCGGCGCAGGAAAGCGGTAGGAACGGCAGCCACCCACCGCGCGGCGAAGCGCTATACAGCCGGGGCGAGGTCGCGACGCTGAGCGCGGATCGCGCAACATGTGACCAAAAGATAAATATCAATAACGCAACGGCAAGTGCTGGCGCGGCAAGCTATCTACACTTCGTTCCGCGTAATCGCCCTTGCTCCTGGATCGCCTCGCCGTCGATGCCCCCGAATCCGTACGGATACATGGGCCCGGCTTCCGGATAACCCTCAAAGAAAGTGAACCGAAAATGATAGATGAGCTGTTAAACCAACACATCGGCGCCCTCATCGCAATCTTCCTGGTGACCGCCATGTTCAGCCTCGGCCTGGACCTCACGCTGCGGCAGATCGTCGGTTCACTGCGCGACCGGCGCCTGGTGGCGGTGTCCCTGCTGGCTAACCTGGCCCTGGTCCCGCTGCTGGCGCTTATCATCACCAGCCTGATCCCGATGGACGAGGGCCTGCGTGTAGGGATCGTGATCTATGCGTTCGCTGCAGGCACTGAAGGCGGGCCCAAGTTCGTGCAGCTTATCAAGGGGAATACCGCCTTCGCCTTCGGCCTGCTGGTATTGCTGCTTATCTACACCGTCACCGTCGTGCCTCTGATTCTTCCCCTGGTGATAGACGGTGCACAGATCGATACAGGCTCCATATTGGTTAAATTACTGCTGGTGGTGGCACTGCCCATGGGTTTGGGATTATTTCTCAATGCGCGCTACCAGCGGTTCGCCAATCGCCTGAACCCGATCGTCCACTGTCTGGCGATGTTCTTACTGTACTTCCTCGTCGCCCTGCTGGTTTATGTAAACTTTCAGCAGTTCGTATCCATGCAGGCAAGCGCACTTCTCGCCGGCGTGTTATTTTTTGTACTCGCCTTTGCCACCGGTTATCTGGCTGGTGGGCCGGACACGCAGAATCGGCGCGCCCTGGGTTTCATGACTTTCGGGCGCAATGGCAGTATTTCAATGATGATAGCCACCGAAGTCTTCACGGACGATCCAACGGTGCTGGTAATGGCGACTATGATGACGGCGACGGCGGTCGTGGTCGCCGTGTTGATAGTCAACGGCATGCGGCGGTTCCTGTGAACTCAATCTGGCCTCTGCCAACAGGGTGGATAGATGATCCGGAGGAGACTTTGGCGTACTATCCTTCGACCTGCGGCCCCCCGGGGACAGACCACTTCTATTTGCAGGAGACCTGCCTTGGAAACCAGTTATTTCAAGTCCCGCCGAGTAAACCAGACCCTGTGGCTCGAGTTGTGTCATCCCCCGGTCAACTTTATTACCGTGGATATCCTGGCGGAATTGCACCGCCTGATCAAAGCGGCGGACCGGGACCAATCCCTGCGCGTGCTCATTCTCACCGGCGGCATCGAGGACAGGTACATCTTCCACTTCTCGATCCCGGAAATTCAGATGGCTGCCCGCGACATCCGGCGACTGCACCTGGGAGCCATCTCCCGGTTCTGGCTTACCGGCCCACTGCTGCGCGGCGGCACCGCCCTGACCCTCGGCCTGATGAAACGCTTTCCGTTTGTTGAAACCGCTGTGCTGCGCGTCACCCGGCGCTGGCGCGGTAAACTGCCGATGTTGTATACGCTATTCCAGATGCTCGCCACCTACGATGCCATCGAGCGCAGCCGTAAAATCACGGTTGCCGCCATCAATGGCAGCTGCAATGGCGGCGGCACGGAGATGGCCGCCTGTTTCGATTTCCGGTTCATGGTGGAAGACGGTGGTTTCACCATCGGCCAGCCGGAGGTGCTGCTTGGGATCGTCGCCGGCGGTGGCGGCACCCAGCGGGTACCGCGCCTGATCGGCAAGGCCAGGGCGCTGGAATTCCTGTTGGCCTGCGACCAGTGGACGCCCCAGCAGGCGGCGCAGGCGGGCCTGGTGACGGCGCACTTTCCCCGGGCTGATTTCCATGCGGCGGTGCAGGCCTTCGCCGACCGGATGAGCAGACGCAGCCCCGTGGCCGCCTTCGAAACCCGGCGCGCCATTCACGCGGGTCTTGAGGTGAACCTGAGTCGCGGCCTGGCCGAGGAGATGAGCGCCACCCTGCACTGCTGCGAGGACGCGGGCACCAATGCGGCGCTGGGGGAGTACAACCAGATTCTCGAGGAGTTGGTACTCTCCCGGCCCGACGACCCGGCGCAGCTAAGCGCAGTGATAGCGGCAATAGCCAGCGACCGCCTGACCCGGCATTACAATTCCCGAGCCCCGGGGCCGGCGTGATCTACAGCCAGCCCTCCGGATAATCGGTGAGCGCCGGGCCGCTGTCGAGGATCAGCGCGGCATGGGCGCGGGTCCGGGGCAGGATATTCTCCATAAAGAAGCGGGTCGTGCCCAGTTTCTGTGCGTAGAAGGGATTATCGTTGCCCCGGGCGACCTGCGCCGCGCTCACCACCGCGGAGCGCGCCATGTGCCAGGCACCCATGACATAGCCGACCTGCATCAGGTAGTCGAAGGCCTTGCCCAGCACCGCATCCCGATTCTCGCCGTAGTCGGCAAGTAGACGGGAGGTGGTCCTGCGCAGGTCCGCCAGGCCCTGCTGCAGCGCCTGCCCTATATCGCTGAGTTGGCCGCCGCACTGTGCAACGGTGGCGTCCGTCTCCGCCAGCAGGGCTTCCATGGCCGCGCCGCCGTCGCGGCACAGTTTGCGCGCCACCAGGTCCTGCGCCTGGATGCCGTTGGTCCCCTCGTAAATTGGGGCAATGCGCGCATCGCGCAGGTACTGGGCGGCGCCGGTTTCCTCGATATAGCCCATGCCTCCGTGCACCTGTACACCCAGCGAGGCCAACTCCACGCCGATTTCCGTCATCCAGCCCTTGATGACCGGGGTCATCAGGTCGATGCGTTTCTGTTGCGCCGGATCAGCGAGGTGGTGTGCCCGGTCCAGGGTAACTGCTTCGGTATAGGCGAATGCGCGCATGGCCTCGTTGAGGGCCCGCATGGTGAGCAGCATCCGCTTTACATCCGGATGGCGGATGATCGGCACACCGCCCTGCACCCGCTCCCGCGCCCAGGCCACGGCCTGCTGGTAAGCGCCCTCGCCCGCGCTGAGCCCCTGCAGACCGATTTTCAGCCGCGCCTCGTTCATCATGGTGAACATGTAGCGCATGCCCTGATTCTCCTGGCCGACCAGGTAGCCTATGGCTCCCTCGCCGTCACCGAAGGCCATCACGCAGGTCGGGCTGCCGTGAATACCCATCTTGTGCTCGGTCGAGACGGGATAGACATCGTTGCGCCTGCCCAGGCTGCCGTCCTCCTTGACCAGGAACTTGGGTACGATGAACAGGGAGATGCCCCTGCTGCCCTCCGGAGCGCCGGGGGTTTTGGCCAGCACCAGGTGCACGATATTGTCCGCCGCATCGTGATCGCCCCAGGTGATGAATATCTTCTGCCCGTGCAGACGGTAGTGGTCACCCTCGGGTACCGCCCGGGTCTTCAGCACTCCGAGGTCGGAACCGGCCCCCGCCTCGGTGAGGTTCATGGTGCCGGTCCACTCGCCGCTGTACATTTTTTCCAGGTAGGTGTGCTTTTGCTCATCGCTGCCGTGATGGTTGAGAGTGAGGGCAGCGCCGATGGACAGAATCGGCGCCAGCGCGATGGCCATATCCGCACTGTTCCACATTTCGCAGGCCGCGGTGGTATAAATTTCCGGCAGGCCCTGGCCACCGTACTGGGTGGGGGCGGAGATACCCAGCCAGCCCCCCGCCGCCAACTGGCGGAAGGCGTCCGCATAGCCCGGGGGGAGCGTTACCGCGCCATCCTGGCAAGTGGCAGGGTGCGCATCTCCCACCCGCCGCAAGGGCGCCAGCACCTCGCCACACAGCCGTGCGGATTCATCCAGCAGGGCCGTGGTCAGATCGGGGCCGACACCGGTCTCTGCGAATCCGGGCAGACTACCCAGGCTGGTTCCGATATCACACAGTTCGTCGATAACAAACTGCATGTCTTCCACAGGGGCACGGTAGGTGCTCATTGCTTCATTCTCCTGGTCAGGCCAGCAGGCGCAGCAATACCGGATAACTGTTCGGGAACAGTCGCGCCATCCAGAACATCGTCGAGGACTTGTTACCGGTGACGATACGTTTTTTACCCTTGCGCAGGCCGCGAATGATATCCGCCGCGCAGTCGGCCGGGGGGGTCGTCAGCAACTTCGACGCGTGCAGGGAAATCCGCCGGTCCTCGTCGGTCGCGGCCGCGCAGGTCCGCCCCGATTTTTCAATACTGGTTTTGATCCCACCGGGATGCACGCAAACCGCCCGCACACCTGTGCCTTCCAGTTCGGACCAGAGCGCCTCGGTCAGACCCCGCACCGCGAACTTTGACATGTTGTAGGCACTCTGCGTGGGAAAGCCGAGCAGGCCGAACACGCTGGAGATATTGACGATACAGCCCTCTCTCTGCGCCAGCATCATGGGCAGGAAGGCCTTGGTGCCGTACAGCACACCCCACATATTGATACCCAGCTGCCACTCGAATTCCTCAATGCTGGTGTGGTCTACAGATCCAAAAATCGTTGCCCCGGCATTGTTGATCACATAGTGCGCGGTGCCGAAATCCCGCTTTACTTCATCCGCATGCGCGAACACAGCTTCCCGGGAAGCTACATCCACGGTGTAGCTGCGAACGGTACCGGCTGCCTTCGATGCCAGCAGGTCCAGGGTTTGCTTCAGTCCCGTTTCACTGATATCGGAGAGTGCCAGCTTTGCCCCGGCCTGGCCAAACTGCAGCGCCAATTCCCTGCCGATTCCTGACCCGGCACCCGTAATCACAACAACCTTGTCTTTAAACATAACCGGTTCCAGTCCCGATTGGGCTTCTATTTGCTCAAGATGTGAATGGCCACGGCCGCCTCTTCGATACCCTGCATACCGCCACCGTTTTCCTGGATGGCATTGCGCGCGCCCTGCACCTGCCGCGGTCCCGCCTCGCCGCGCAACTGGGTAACCAGTTCGTAGAGCTGGCCGATGCCGGTGGCGCCCAGCGGGTGCCCCTTGGACTCCAGACCGCCGGAAGTGTTGATGGGCATGCGTCCGCCGAGGGTGAATTCCCCCTGCTCCGCCGCGGGACCGCCGCCTCCGAAGGGGACAAAGCCGAGGTTTTCAGCCTGCAGGATTTCACCCATGGCGGAGGCATCGTGCACCTCGGCGACATGCATATCCTCCGGCCCGAGGCCAGCTTGCTCGTAGGCCTGGTTCGCCGCCAGGTGGCCCACGCCGAGTTCAGGCTGGTCCATGCGGCGATGGGTGAAACTGCGGATCACGCTGGCGGCGACCCTGATACAGCGCCTGCGGTCGGCGCCTATACGGCGCAGCCCCGCCTCGGTACACAGGATTGCAGCAGCGGCGCCATCGGAGAGGGGCGCGCACATCGGCAGGGTGATCGGGTAGGTGATGGGCGGCGCCGCCAGTATCTCCTCGATGGTGAAGGGTTTGCGAAACTGGGAAAAGGGATTGTGCACCGAGTGCGTATGGTTCTTGGCTGACACCGCGGCGATCTGGCGCTGGGTGGTGCCCCAGGTTTTCATGTGCAGGCGACACATCGCCGCGTAGATCTCCATGAACTTGCTGAAGGGTTTGTCCGAGGTGGTGCCCGGTGGCACCTCCACGCCCTCCCCCATTTTCACCAGGGTCTGGTAGTTCTCCTCTGCCCGGCTCACATCCCAGCCGCCCTCGAAAATCGAGAACGCCTTGGTCTTGTCGGGAATATTCATTTTTTCCGCCCCCAGGGCCAGGGCGACATCGGTGGTACCGGCCCGCAGGCTCTGCACCGCCAGGTTGAAGGCCGAACTACCCGAGGCACAGGCGTTCTCGACATTGTAAATGGGTATGCCCTCGATCCCGATCTTGCTGAACACGACCTGGCCGGGAATGGATATCTGGCCCTGCAGTGGCCCGTTGGTCATGCCCGCGTAAAAGGCAACGCCGAGTTCATTCGAGTCACAGCCCGCATCCTTGAGCGCGGCGCGCAGCGCCTCCCCGGCGAGGTCGTCCAGGCTGCGCTCAGGGTGGCGACCGAACACGGTCATGGCAATACCGGCGATATACACGTGGCTCATGGAACACCTCTCTGCTTCAGACTTTGCGCCCGCTGTCCTGCCAGTACTGCTCGCGCAGGTCCTTTTTCAACACCTTGCCGACCGTGCTGCGCGGCAGCGAGGCAACGAAGTCGACCGTCTTGGGCGCCATCACGCTGCCCAGCTTCTGCTTGCACAGGGCGATGAGTTCATCCGCGGCGACACTCTGGCCGGGGTTGAGCTCGACC
>CAYTDW010000070.1:0-8812 GCA_964436585.1 uncultured Halioglobus sp.
GAAGAAAAGTCCGGCAAAACTCCGGCACTGGTTATGCTGAAACAAAAAACGGCTGGCTCATGATGGGCCAACCGTTTGATAGTTTTGAAAAAATTTGGCGCGCCTGGCACGATTCGAACGTGCGACCGCCTGGTTCGTAGCCAGGTACTCTATCCAGCTGAGCTACAGGCGCGTTGAGGGGCGCTACTATAAGGATGCAGGCAGGGTGAGTCAACCGTTGTCAGCCCCATGTCAGCCCGAAGCAGTAATGTCCCCTTTCTCCAAAAGCTAACATGTCCTCTTGTAGCCCGGAAGCCGGCGAACCGGCATGGAAAAGCAATCCCGGTACTGGTGTAAAACGGCTCAGGACGGATGCCGCAGCACGCCGCCGCCGACGGCGCCACGGTTCGGCGTATCCAGCAACACCCCGGGGTTCATCATGCCGGTGGGGTCCAGCGCCTGGCGGGCGCCGGCGAAGGCCCGCCGAAACAGCGGCGGCACCTGCAGGTCATAGCCCAGGGGGCGGTGATCGCGTCCCACGGCGTGGTGATGGGTCACCGTGCCGCCCAGGCTGGTCACTGCCTCGTTGGCCGCCAGCTTTATGGTGCGCCAGCGGTCCAGCATGGTGCCCATATCACCGGTCGTGCTGCCCATGCAGTACAGGGTGAAATACGGCGCCGGGCCGTCGGGATAGACGTGGGTAAAGCGGCAGCTGAGCATCGGCTCGGCGCCACTGACCTCCTTAAGCACCCTGCCCACCCGCTCCCGCACGCCGGCGTAGAAAGCGTCGAACCGGTCCCAGGTGATGGCGGTTTCAAAGGTGTCCAGGATCAGGCCCGCCGGGGTGAGGTAATTGCGGTAGTAGGGCGCCCGCAGGAACTGGTTGCGCCAGTCGCCCGCGGCGCCCCTGCGGTGCTCGCCCTCCTCCTGCGCTGCCACCCCTTCCGTTGCCATGGAGCGGTCGACACTGGCCTGGTCCCAGCGGCCGCCATGGTCGGCCACGAGCTCGAGCGCGCGGGACATCCAGGCCTGCAAGGGGTGATCGGCCGACTCGAAAGCCAGCACCAACAGCGCCGTGCTGCCATTCCCCACCCCGTTCACCAGGGCTTCCAGTGGGTCCAGCAGCCGGCAGTTACTGGGAAACAGACCCGCCTGGCTGATGGCCCGCACCGCGGCGGCCGCCTGGGACATTCCGGCGAAGCTCACACTGGCCGCTGCGCGAAAACGCGGGCGGTCCTGCAGCCGCATCCAGGCCCGGGTGATAAAGCCCAGGGTGCCCTCGGAGCCGATCATCATCCGGTCGGGCGAGGGGCCCGCGCCGGAACCGGGCAGGCGCCTGCTCTCCATCGCGCCCTGCGGGGTCAACATGCGCAGGCTCTCGACGAAATCGTCGATGTGGGTGTAGTTGCTGGCGAAATGGCCTCCCGCCCGGGTGGCAATCCAGCCGCCCAGGGTGGAGAACTCAAAGCTCTGGGGATAGTGGCGCAGGGTGAGGTCGTGGGCTTTCAGGGCGGCTTCCAGTTCCGGGCCCAGGGCGCCCCCCTCGATCAGCGCGGCGCGGCTGGTGCGGTCAACTTCCAGCACGCGGTTGAGGTACTGCAGGTCCACGCTGATCACCGCGGCGTAGTCGCCCCCCACGTCCGGTTCCACGCCACCGCAGACGCTGGTGCCGCCGCCAAAGGGAATCAGCGCGGCGCCGCTGGCGGCGGCGAATTCCAGCAGGGCATCGATGTCGTCCTCGCTGCGCGGAAACGCCACCCAGTCCGGCGGGTTGGGCATGACCCGCTGCTGCATCCGCACCAGGTCGGCGAAGGACTTGCCGTAGCCGTGGGTGATGCGGTCGTAGGGTGTACAGGACAGGATGGATTGCAGCGCAGCAGGTGCGGCGATGCGCGGGGCGCGCAGGTCGAAGTCCTCCAGCCGGGGAGGCGCACCGGGAGTGACCCCCGCCCCCAACTGGCCGGCCAGCTTTTCCACGTGCACCTGCTCGGCGGCGGTGAGTCCGGCATCGGCGTAACCCCAACCCCAGAAACAGAGCTCCCGGCGATGGCCCAGTGTCGCCGCCATGCTGTTCTCCCGCCCCTCAGGGCGAGATATATCCCGGCGCAGAATCGAGGTACAGGCGGATCGGCCAGTTGGAGTCCTTGCCGAGGCGGATCACCAGGCCGTAGTTATCGCTGTCGTAATCGTCCAGCCACTCGAAGCTGATATCCAGCGGCTCGGGCTTGTCCGGGCGCCGGCCGATGACGACCACTTCCTCGATATCCGCAGGGTCGGCCATGGCGGATTTCGGGATCGCCAGGGTCACGGTGCGGGTGCCCGCCTCTTCCCCGTACTCTACTTCCCGCATTTCCACCCCGCTGGCCGGGTCGCGATAACCCTTGACCAGCTGCAGCCAGTCGCTCTGCAGGGGCTGGGCCTCGCCCTGCGCCAGGGTCGCCAGCGGGATGAGCAACGCCAGGGTTAACAGCAACTGCCGGGGGTCTGAATAACGCATGGTGAATCCTCACTGCCGGGGGTAATTCATGATAGCGGTCATTTTGACTGATGTCAGATCCTGAAATACATGATACTGATCAATTATGGCAGCCCCCGGGTTGTCCGATACTGGGAAACGCGAAACAGGAGCAACCCGATGCGCAACGCGGAACAGCTTGAATACTGGAATGGTGAGGCCGGCAAGCGCTGGGCCCGGGACGATGACACGATGGCGCGCCTGTTGCGCCCCATTTGCGAGGCCCTGCTGGATCACGCGGCCATTGAGGGTTGCAGGAATGCCCTCGACATCGGCTGCGGCGGCGGCAGCCAGAGCATCATGCTGGCGCAGCGGCTGGGCGAATCCGCCCGCGTCCTGGGAGTCGACATCTCCGACCCCATGCTCGAGGTTGCGCGGCGCAATGCCCGGGCGCCGGCGCAGGGCCGGGGGGCACTCGAATTCCTGCAGGCCGATGCCGCCAGCCACGACTTTGGGCCAGCCAGCTTCGACCTGTTGTTTTCCCGTTTCGGGGTGATGTTCTTCGACGAGCCAACAGCGGCTTTCAGCAACCTGCGCCGCGCGCTGCAGCCCGGGGCACGGCTCGCGTTCTGCTGTTGGCAGTCCATGAAAAACAACGCATGGGTCCGTATTCCCCTGCAGGCGGCCCTGCAGCACCTACCGCCCCCGGAGCCGCCGCCACCCGGTGCGCCCGGGCCCTTCGCGTTCGCGGATCCGGCGCGGGTCGAGGCTATCCTGGGCGGAGCCGGCTTCAACCGGGTGGCGCTGCAGCCCTTCGTCACCACGCTGCGGGTCAGCCAGGCGCGGGACCTGGCGGAGGCCGTGCGCGAGCTGGCCCGCATCGGCCCGCTGGCCAGGCTGCTCACGGGCCAGCCCGAGGCTGTGCTGGATACCGTGTTCCCGGCGATCGAGGCAGCGCTGCAAGACCATTTTCAGCCCGGTGCTCTGGATATGCAGTGCGCGGTCTGGCTGGTCACGGCTGTGGCGCCATGAGCAGCAAGCACTGTCCCCCGCCGCAGCGCAAAGCACACCCTGGCGGTACATTGCACCGCGCACTGCCTTGCGCCTAACATGGCGCTATCGCAGCCTTATCAATCCCCGGAGGGAGCATAATAATGAAGCTACTGCGCAAACACGTTTTTCACCTGTCCGACATCCCCCGCGACCTCGACTCGGTCATCACTATCGACGGGAAAAAGGAAGTCGATCCGCGGGAGGTCGGCCTGTTGCAATCCGATGTGGACCACATCTGGGACAGTATCATCAGAATGTATAAAACCGGCGTGCACCCCGCCATCACCGCCTGTATCCGCCACCAGGGCAAGGTCTTGCTGTCGCGTGCCATCGGGCATGTGCGCGGCAATGGCCCCAACGACGGGCCGGACAGCGAAAAAGTGCTGGCCACGCCCGACACCCCTATGTGCCTGTACTCCACGTCAAAGGGCATCACCGCACTGCTGATGCATATGCTGCAGGAGGAAGGGCTGATCAATGTCTCGGACCCGGTGGCGTTTTACGCGCCCGAGTTCGCGCGCAAGGGCAAGGACAACATCACCATCCACCAGATCCTGGCGCACCGCGGTGGCATCCCGGGCCTGCCAAAAGACGTCGCCCTCGAAGTGCTGTGGGACGAGGACCAGACCTGGGACCTGTTGTGCGACGCCGAGCCCATCGTCACCGACGGTTCCAAGCTGGCCTACCACGCCATCACGGGCGGGTTCGTGCTGGAACGGGTGATTCGCAAGGTAACCGGCGAGGACATCAACGCCTACATCGCCAGAAAAATCCGCGAACCCATGGGTATGAAGTATTTCAGCTACGGGATAGAGGATGAATACCGCGACGACCTGGCGCAAACCTATGCCACCGGGCCGCGGCCGGGGCCGCTGATGAGCGCCTTTATCAAGCGCGCCCTGGGCACTGACATCGCGTCGCTGGAAGTGATCTGCAACGATCCGCGCTTCCAGCAAGCCATCATTCCCGCCGGCAACCTGGCGGGCACTGCCGAGGAGGCCGGCCGCTTTTTCCAGATGATGCTCAACGGCGGCAAGTGGGGCCGGCGGCGCATCTGCTCCGAGCGCACCGTGGCGCGCGCCGTACAGGAATTCGGCAACCGCACCGTGGACAGGACCCTCTTCATTCCCATGCGCTTCAGCGCCGGCTTGATGCTGGGGGACGAACCTTTCGGCGTGTGGGGACCCAACAGTCGCCAGGCGTTCGGTCACGTGGGCCTGATCAACAAATTCGCCTGGGCCGACCCCCAGCGGGACATGTCGGCGGCGGTGCTGACCTCCGGCATACCCGTAATCGCCCACCACCTGCCCGCCCTGGTGAACGTGTTGCGCAGTATCGGCAATACAATTCCAGTCAGGGAGGGTGAGCCGAAACCGTTTGCCCTGCAGCTGGCCTGAGGCGCGCCCGCCGGGCGGCCCGCGGAATAAGCAGCGATCAGTCTTGCAGCAATAGATTTGCAACCAGGTCCGCATGTCGATCCACGAAATCCTCCGCCCGTGGGTCGACACCGAATAGCTGCCGGCATTCCTGCTCGGCGCTGAAGACAAACGCGCCGGCGCCGATAAACAGGTAATAGCGATGCGGGTCGGCATCGCCCCAGAGCAGTTGTGACGCCGCCGGCAGCGCCTGCGCCAGCGTTTGCAGCAGGGGGCGGATGTGCTCACCCACCACGCAGGCTACCCGCCAGGAATCGTTGGTACACTCCTGCATCATCAGCCGGTTGAGCTGCGGATGCGCGGCGCTGTAACGGACAAAGGCCCTTACCATCGCGCGCGCGGCCTCCCGCGGTGACACATCGGCCAGGGTCTCCACCCTTCCCACAAAGTCTTCCCTCAGCGCAGTGAACAACTGCTCCACGGCGGTCCGCCACAGCTGTTCCTTGTCGCCGAAGTGGTATGCCACGAGGCCGCGCTTGACGCCGGCCGCCTCCTCCAACTGGCGCACCGAGACGCTCTCGAACCCCCTCTCGCTGAAGGCAGTGACGGCGGTCTGCAGCAGTGCCGCACGGGTATCAAGAGTGCGCTGTTGCTGGCGGCGGGGGGCGCTGGTCCGGGCGGTCTGGGGCATCGGTTCGGGCTCACTGGCGACAATTGGTAAAAAAAATACTTGTAATATGGCAACTTTACAAGTAGTTTATTTCGCCATCTTACAAGTTTTATGGATCTCCGATGAATTCTCCCGCCACCCACCCCGATTCGGGGGCGCCTTTCCAGCCTGTTCCGCGCGCGCAGGATCCCTGGGTAAAAGCCCATGACCTGGCTTTGCTGGAATTCGCCGGCCCGGAGCCAGAGCGCGCCAGGGCATTCTTCACGGCCTTCGGACTGCAGTGCACCAGTGGCCCGCAGGACAGCCTGCACTTCGCGGCCGAGGCCGGTGCGCCGGTGGCGGTGATCTACCGCAGGGCGGGCGTCGCCGCGTTTATCGGCCCCACCTTCGCCGTGAAGTCCCCACAGGAACTGGAACGGCTGGCGCAGCGGGCCGGCGCACCGGCACCCTGTCCACAGGACCTGCCCGGCCAACCCCCGGGCATCATCCTGCACGACCCCAACGGCGTACAGGTACGAGTCGCCTGGTTCGACAACTGGCGGGAACTGCCGCCCTGTGGCCCGGCGCCGCTGGCCAACCGCGGCCCGGACCGACCCCGTATCAACGCCCCGCAGCGCCCGGCTCGCCGGCCCTCCCGCGTGCTGCGGCTCGGGCATATGGTGCTGGGTACACCGCGCTGGGAAGACACCACACGCTTTTACATCGACACCCTCGGGCTGATTCCCTCCGATGTGCAGGCGCTGCCGGACGGTCGGCCGGCGGTGGCGTTCATGCGCTGCGATCGCGGTGATGAGCCCGCGGATCACCACACCTTCGTCGTAGCGAGGCTACCGGTACTGGATTTCGAACACGCGGCCTTTGAGGTGCCCGACCTGGACGAGGTAGGCATGGGGGGCCAGATCCTGCAGCAGCAGGGATTCCGCCGGGCCTGGGGTGTCGGTCGGCACATTCTCGGCAGCCAGATCTTCGACTACTGGTTCGGTCCGGATGGCCGCAAGTTCGAGCACTTCGCCGACGGCGACCTGTTCGATGCGGCGCGTCCTACCGGCTACCACGCCATGTCCACCGCCGGCCTGGCCAATTGGGGCCCGCCCGTGCCACAGGCATTTCTGCGCCCGCGCCTGGGCTGGCGCGAACTCGGCCACCTGCTGCGCAACCTGCTGACCGATTCCGGCTTCGGCGTGCGCGAACTGCGACTGCTGGCAAAAGCGCTGCGCAGCAAGAGCCTGCCGGACTGACGCACAAACCACCTTTACCCCTACGACAACAGCCACTTTGCGGAGACAGACACATGGCCTTGAATATCATTCGCTTCGACGACGCCGGCACCCCCCGCTGGGGCCTGGTGCTGGGCGCTCGCGTCCAGACCCTGGCACTGGCAGCGACCAGCACTGCGCAGCTCATGGAGGGCGGCATCGACATGGCACGCGCCGCGGCCGCCAATCCGGTGCCGGACAGGGAACTCGCGGGGCTGCGATTGCTATGCCCGGTCAGCGCCGACCGCCAGCTGATCTGCCAGGGCCTCAACTATGCCTCGCACCTGCGCGAGATCGGCATTCCCTCGGGCCGGCTCCCCTACAACACGTTTTTTCGCAAGGCGTCGTCCTGCATGGCCCCCGCCGATACCGACGTGGTGCGCCCGCCCCACGTACGCCTGCTGGATTACGAGGTGGAAATCGGCCTGGTGCTGCGCCGCGCCATTACCGGCCCGGTCCAGGTGACCCGCGACAACCTCGCCGACTACGTGGGTGCGCTGGTGTTGCACAATGATGTATCGGCGCGGGATGTGCAGCTGCCCCAGACACAGTTCTACAAGGGCAAGAGCTACCGCACCTTCGGCCCCACCGGTCCCTGGCTGACCCTGGTGGACGCGGCCGACCTGGCCCGGCTGGATGAGATCGAGCTGTGCCTGACAGTGAACGGTGCAACCCGCCAGCGCGCATTCGCCGCCGACCTCTCCTACAAGCCCGCGGAGACACTCACAGAACTGTCCGAGTTGCAGGACATGGCGCCCGGCGACCTGATCGTCACCGGCACGCCGGGCGGCACCGCGGTGAAGGCACCCGGCGGCCTCAAGATGCTGATCGCCCGGCTGCTGCCCGATGCCAAACGCTGGCAGCTGTTTATCAACAACGCCCTGCAGGACCCTGATTACCTGCAGGACGGGGATGACATGCAGGCCTGGGCAAAAACCCCCGATGGCCAGATCGACCTCGGCGCACAGCGCAACCGGATCGTGTCCCGGGTGGCGCCATGAGCTTACCCACCCGGACCAGCGTACTCATCATTGGCGCCGGCCCCGTCGGCCTCACCCTGGCCAACCTGCTGGGGTCCGAGGGTGTTGCAACGGTACTGGTGGAGCGAAATCCGGGCTGCGTGCCGGAGCCGCGGGCGGTGGCGCTGGACGGCGAATCCCTGCGCACCCTGCAGGCCGTGGGGCTGGCGGATACGGTGCTGGGCAATATCCGGCAGGGTTTTGTTGCCGACTACATCAACGGCGACGGCGTCCAGCTTTTCACCACCGACCTCACTGCGCGCCCCTACGGGTTCTGCCTGCAGAATACGTTCGACCAGCCAACCCTGGAGCGACAGTTGCTCCAGGGCCTGTCACGCTTCCCCTGTGTCACGGTAAGCCACCGCACCGAACTGCTGCGCTTCGAGCAGGACAGCGAGGGGGTTATCGCGGTGCTGCGCGACAGCATGGGCATCGAACTGCGCCTGCGCGTCGACTTCATGGTGGGCTGCGACGGCGGTCGTTCCAGCGTGCGCCAGGGCCTCGGCATTGCCATGACAGGTGAGCGCCTGCCGCAGCAATGGCTGGTCATCGATAGCGTGGACACCCACCTGGGGGATGAACCCGCCTGCCGCTTCTATTGCGACCCGCGGCGGCCCGCCATGACCATCATCCGCCCCGGCGCCGAGCGCCGCTGGGAGTGGATGCTGGTGGGTGACGAGCGCGGCGAGGACATGCTGGAGGACGGGCGCATCAGGGGACTGCTGGCGCAGCACACCGACCCGGCTGGCGTCGAGGTGTACCGCAAGTGCGTCTACAGCTTCAGCGCCGTGGTGGCCGAGCGCTTCAGCGTGGGTCGAATATTCCTCGCCGGTGACGCCGCGCACATGACACCGCCCTTCGCCGGCCAGGGTCTGAACGCCGGCCTCCGCGATGTGCGCAACCTGTCGTGGAAACTGGCCCGGGTGCTCGAAGGCTCACTGCCCAACCGGTTCTTGTCTACCTATGACCTGGAGCGCCGGGAGGCGGCAAAAGCCATGGTCGAT
>CAYTDW010000071.1:0-8803 GCA_964436585.1 uncultured Halioglobus sp.
GCCCGCGGCGACCGAGCGTGCTGCCAACCCGGAACCGAAGCCGCAGCAGCACAACCGCCGGTCCAGTATCCATCGGCAGACATCTCCATTACACTTTCCCGCATAACCTTGGAATACCGCAGATGCAGGCCAGCCACATGCACCGAGCGATCGTTACCCATGCGCACTACCGCCCGCCCGCGGCAGGTGGCGCTTTTGCGCACGGAAGCTATACAAGACCTGAGCCTCGCATCGAAAGCCGCAGGTTTGGTGCGCTGGCCGCGGGCGATCTGCGCATCGAGATCGAACGCGTGGGCATCTGTGGCAGCGATCTGGGCGTCATGCAGACCGACCCGTTAACTGGCTGTATCAGCAGCACTGTTCCCCTCTCTATCCCCGACAGTGGGCGTGTGCTCGGCCACGAGGGTATCGGGGTGGTGCGCGAGGTGGGTCATGGCGTCACCGCATTCCAGCCGGGCGACTGGGTGACCCTGAAGTCGATCGTTTGCTGCCAGCAATGCGCACCCTGCCGCCGCGGGCATTTCAACCAGTGCCTGGAGGCCAGCCTGCTGGGCTTCCAACGCGATGGTATTTTCGCCGAGATGGCGGATGTTCCGGCCCAGTTGGCCGCTGGTATAGGCCACCTTGCCGGCACGGAACCCGGCCGACAGGCCGCGGCCTGTATCGAACCGGCAGCCTGCGCGCTGGTGGCGCTGCAATCCGCCTCGATGCAACCGGGCGATCGCGTGCTGGTTATGGGCGCGGGCCCCATCGGCCTCTTCGCGGCGATGTTGTGCCGCCAGGTATTCGGTGCTGCCAGTGTGGACGTCGTCGAGCCGGCGGAATTCCGCCGACGCTTCGCCCGGAAGTGGGCGGACAGGGTCCACGCTGTGGATGAATTCCCTGGCGCCAGCGATAGCGGCCCCTACGACGTCATGGTCGAGGCGTCCGGGTCCCTGGGCAATCTCGATGTCAGCTTACGACGCATGGCAGCAAACGCGCGCATCGTGCTGTTGGCCCGCGGCGTCGAACCCCTGCACGTGGGCGCCGTGGACCATATTGTCACCAATGGCCTGTGCATAACGGGCTCCCGTGGGCACCTGGGCGGCGCCTTCGAGACCATCCTCTCCCTCTGCCTGGCCGAAAAGCTGGCACTGCACGAGGTCGTCACCGGGGTATTGCAGGGATTGGATGCGATTCATTCGACGCTTGAGCGACCGCTGCTGCTGAGTGAGCAGCACTGCAAGCTGCAGGTCCGACTCTAGTACTCGGCGCTGTTGTGGTGGATACGCTCGAGAAGCCATTTTTTTTGGAATTTGTAATCCACCTGTCAAGGCCGCTATGAAAGGATCCAAGCCCAGGGTCGTCGTTTTCTGCATGCCCGAGTACGGACATTTCAAGCGCCTGTTGCCCGTGATCGCCGGACTGGCGGCATCCGGTGTCGAAGTCCATGTCTTCACCGATGGAAGATTCGCCGCCGCAATTGCGTCCAATGGCGGGCGCTGGCATGACCTGTTTCGGGATCGCGCTCTCGATGCGGCGGACAACCGCTCGCGGCCGATCCCCTGCCGCTATGTCAGCTTCGCCGGAAAGTTCGCCGCTTCGGTCATACGCGAAACCGAGGCACTCATGCCCGACCTGGTCATCCACGACGCCTTCGCCGTAATTGCCGTGCCGGTGGCCAACCGCCTGGGGTTGCCGCGCGTCAACATCTGCGCCGGGCATAATCTGGCACCGGGCCCAACCGTCGCCGCCCTCAAAATTGATGCGCGGGTGCAGATCGCCGACGACTGCTCGCGCGCCGTGGAGATTCTGCGAACACAATTCGGTATACCTGACGCCTCCCCCTTCAGCTACATAACCAGCCTGAGCCCGGACCTGAACCTGATTTGTGAACCTCCCCAATTTCTCACCGCGACAGAACGCGAGGCGTTCAAGCCCTGCGCCTTTTTCGGGTCACTGCCTGGGGTAGCTCCTGTAACGGCGAGCCCGGGTTCGACACCATGCCAGTTTCCATCCAGGGACGCGGGCCGATCGCTGCGCGTCTACAGTTCGCTGGGCACCGTGGTATGGCGCTATTACGCCGACTATGCCTGGACAGTGCTGGAAGCACTTGCGCTGGCCGCGCAACAGCGGGGCGATCTGCACGTGGTGATTGGCCTTGGCGGCCAACCGGTCGATTCGCGATGCCGGCGCCTGCAGGGCGAAGGTGTCCGGGTGGAATCCTATGTCGACCAGTGGCAGCTACTGCAAGCCAGCGACGTATTCCTGACTCACCACGGCCTGAATTCCACGCACGAGGCAATCTATCACGGGGTGCCCATGCTCTCCTCTCCCTTCTTCTCGGACCAGCCGGGACTGGCACAGCGCTGCCAGGCATTCGGCCTGGCAGTCCCGCTGGTAGATGGCCTGCGCGCGCCGCTTACTGCTACGGATATTATTGATGCACTGGATCGGGTCGCAGCGCAACGCGATGCCATGACCGCGCGGCTGAATCTGGCGCGGCAGTGGGAACTGGAAGTAATGGCCGCACGGCCTGATGTCATCGCCCGGATTATCGCACTCGCCTGAGGAGCAACCATGGCAACTGAACGCCCCCATACACTGGATGCCGATACACTGCAGATGTTTGCCAGCAAAGGTACCCAGCTGTTCAACTACAGGACGCTCGAGCCCGGCGGCCAAATACCCCAGGTCGGGGAAATCAACGCGGTGAAGGTACGCCGGGTGATGCAGCTCCTGCGCGATTTTGCCCGCGGCCCACTGGCGGAACTTCAGGTTTTTGACTTCGGCTGCGCCGAGGGTGTGTACGCCATCGAGGCCGCGTTGCGCGGCGTCCGGGTCAAGGCCTTTGACGCGCGCACGCCGCGAATGGAACAGGGACGCGCCGCGGTGCAGCGACTGGGACTCGACAATCTCCAGTTCGAACTTGCGGACATTCGCACCATCAACACGGCGTCGCATGGGCAGGCCGATGTCGTACTTCTGCTCGGTATTCTCTATCACCTGGATAGCGAGGATCTGCTCCGGGTCCTTGCCAATGTTCACACACTCTGTCGCCAGTTTGTCATCATCGAGACCTGGGTCGCCCTCGAGGCCATCGATACTGTCGAAATTGACGGTGCCAGTTATCAAGGTATGAGAGTGCGTGAACATGGGGACCAGGACTCGCAGGTGGAACGTGAGCGGCGCTTACTGGCATCGATGGATAACAGTTTCAGTTTCCGGCCGACCCGGGATTCACTGTTTGCCGCCCTGCACCGCGTCGGGTTTACCTCGATCTGCGAATGTCACCTGCCGCATTACCCCGGGATGCCACCGGATCGCATTACACTGGTCGCACACCGGGGGGAGCCGGTGGCGCTGTCATCCTATCCCTGGATAAATGGCATGAGCGAAGTGCAAATTGCGCGCCACCTGGAGGATTACGCGGTGCGGTTACGCCAGGGCTGAGCGTTCCGGCCAAACGACAGCCCCCGGTTCACAGCTCATGCGCAACAGAGCCGCCAGCGCCGGTTCACAGCGACTGTTGTGCCGCAGGTGTACCGCGATCGACTGGGAAAGGGCCTTGATGGCCCAGAATGTTGCATGACGCGAGAATCCCTCCAGCCCTCGAACGCTGCGGTAGCCCCCGGCGAATGCCGCGCGCAAGGACTCTGACATGGGCCAGCGCACCCAGCAGCGGGCCAGGTCATAGTCCAGGGCACCCAGGTGAAGGCTTTCATTATCGACGACGAACAGATCGCCCTCGCCGTCGACGACGATGTTGTCCGCGCAGAAATCGCCGTGCACCAGGCCTATGGCAAGACGCCCCGGCTGGTTGGCCATTGCCGCCTCGTGCAGCCGCGCCGCCGGCGCTGTCGCCAGCACCCCCGCCGCCACCAGTTCCTGCAGGTGCACATCGATACTGTCGGCATACCAGTTGCCGCCCGGTACCTGCGCCAGCAGGTCGGCAGGCAGTGCGGTAATCGCATGTACCCGTCCGAGCAGCGCGCCGGCGACCTGCGCCTGCTCCACGGAGACGTCTCCCGGTCGCAACGGGACTCCCTCGATCCACTGCTCGACAGTTACCAGGCCCCGGGCGACAAGAATGCGGGAAAAGGGCAGCGCTTCCAGTAGCGGCGCCAGTGCAAGCGCCGCGGCGGCGCCCTCGGCGGTCCTGAAACGCCTGGCCTTGCAGCGCCGCCCGTCAGCAAGGTCCAGCCTGAAACTGGCCTTGCGCTGACGGGTAGAAACGAGCCGGGTCAATTCCCGCGCGAACTGCACTTCGCCGCCCAGCGCCTTGACCAGGTCGTGCAGGTCATCGCCAAACCAGGTAGCCAGCGCCGCCCGCCACTCATCCGCCATAAATAAACCCCTGGTCCCTGTCCTGAGCCGCCAACTGATGTCAAATGCGAGCCGCAGTCACGCTTTTGTACGGTGATCTGTTATAGAATCTGGCCGGACACAACCCAGGCGCAACAGCGTACAGCACCGACCAGGACGCCCCAGCAACCATGTCAGCACAGCCGGAAGCGGCACAAGCCATACCATTCGCGGCCGGGCCAAAAACTGCCGCTGGGGGGGATTCGCGCAGCTTATGGGCAATCACCAGCTACTTCAACCCACAGGGTTTCGAGCGCCGGCGCCAGGCTTACCGGCAATTTCGCCGGGCCCTGACGGTGCCACTGGTCACAGTGGAACTCGGCTACGACGGTCGTTTCGACCTGGGCCCGGAGGATGCCGACGTCTTCCTCGCGGTACCCGGCAGCGATCTTCTCTGGCAGAAGGAGCGCATGCTGAACCTGGCGCTGCAGTTGCTGCCGCCTGAGTGTGAAGTGGTTGCGTGGCTCGACTGCGACATCCTGTTCGCCGACGCCGACTGGCCCCGGCACGCACAGGCGGCCCTGGAGCAGCAGGCACTGGTACAGTTGTTCAGGCACGTTCACTACCTGGAACCCGGGTGGGCTGCCGGCGTGGCGCCGCCAACCTGCGTGTCGCACAGTCGCGCCTCGCTCGCTTCAGGCATATCCCCCACCCGTTCGGCCCAGCAGTGCCTGGTTCATCCGTCGCCGCGGCAGCGGCCCGGCACCTACAACTGCGGCATGGCCTGGGCGGCGCGGCGTGAACTGCTGGACCGGCACCGGTTTTTCGACGCGAGCATCATCGGCGGCGGCGACCGGGCAATGGCCAGCGCGGCCTTCGGCTGCTTTGACCATGTGGCGTCCTGGCACCAGTTGAACGCAAGACAGCTGGAGTACTACCTGCAGTGGGCGCAGCCTTTCTACGACTCCTGCCAGGGTCGCGTCGGGGCGCTTGAGGCGGATATTTATCACCAGTGGCACGGCGACGCAGCCAACCGCGGCCTGGGCACCCGCCACACCGAGTTGGCCAGGCACGGCTTCGACCCCTTCGAGGACATCGCCGTTGATGGCGGGGGGAGTTGGCGCTGGAACAGTGACAAACCGGCCTTGCATGACTGCCTGCGACGCTATTTCGCGGCCAGGAGGGAAGACGGTTGAGTCGCCCCTGTCTGCGTGTGGGAATCGCGGGCCTGGGGGGCGCCGGGGCCAGAGTGCTGCCCGCCCTGGCCGGGCTGGAGGGCGTGCAACTGGCCGCGGCGGCGGACATCCGGCCCGAAGCCAGGCGCCATTTTGAAGCCACCTACCGTGGCCGCAGCTTTGCCACCGTGGCGCGGATGTGCGCATCACCGGATATCGATGCGGTCTACATCGCGACACCGAGCCACCTGCACTGCCAGCATACGATCGCCGCCGCGCAGGCCGGTAAACACGTGATCTGTGAGAAGCCAATGGCGGTGAACCTGGACGATTGCGATCGCATGATCGCAACCGCCCGGCGCCATGGCGTACAACTGTTGCAGGGCCACTCAAAGGTGATGGACGCTCCTGTCCGGGCCATGCGCCGGGTGATTGCCAGCGGCGCCATTGGCGCTGTGTTCCAGATCGACAGCTGGAATTTCAATGACTGGATGCGGCGGCCGCGACTGGCGGCAGAGCTGGACAGCAGCGCCGGTGGTGGCGTCGTCATGCGGCAGGCCCCGCCACAGGTCGATATTGTGCGCTACCTGGTCGGCCAGCCGGTGCAATCGGTCCGGGCCGTCAGCGGGCGCAAGGCGCAAGGCCTGGATACCGAGGGCCACTACACCGCCCTGATCACCTTCGCCGGAGGGGCTGCGGCCAGCATTTCCTGCAACGGTTACGGTTATTTCGACATCGCGGAATTCACGACCCAGCCGGGTTCCCACCCCGCCGCTCCCCGGCCATGGCCCGCGGGAGCCGTTGATGCCGCTGGTAAGTACCGCGACCCCGCGGTCGAGGAGGCCGTTTCCCGACGGGAAGCAACCGGCCACCAGCCGTTTTGCGGGCTGACGCTTGTCAGCTGTGAACGGGGATGCATGCGCCAGTCCGCCGAGGGCATTTATGTGTATACCGACAGCGGTCGCGAACGGGTTCCGCTGGCGCTGGAGAACGGTCTTGCAGCGCCTTTCGTTGAGTTGCGGGACGCCCTGCGGGAGCGACGACCTGTTTTTCCGGATGGGGCCTGGGGCAAGGCGACGCTGGCGATCTGCCTCGCTATCCTGGCCTCCTCCCGCGCGGGCAGGGAGATCCAGCTGCCGAGCGATAGCCCGGAACCCGGTGAATGACCCTCGAACCAAACGCGCAGGACTGGCAGGCTCGCGCCCGCGGAGTGCTGGCCGACACCGATCGCCGGGACGCCGCCCTGTGCGAGCGCACCCGGCGTTTCTGCATTTTCGTGGGCCAGTCCCGCAGCGGCCACAGCGTACTGGGTACCCTGCTGAACGCGCACCGCAACGTGGTCGTGAGTCACAACCTCGATGCCCTGGACTATCTCGCGGCCGGCGTCGGGCGCGAGGAGCTGTTTCGGCTGATCCTGGCGCGCGACCGCTGGCTGGGTGAACGCGGCCGGAAAATCGGCGGCCATTCCTATGCCATCCCGGGGCTGTGGTTGGGGGACCACAGCGACATCCAGGTCATCGGCGACAAGCGCGCCGGCGCGACCAGTCGCCACCTGGCAGGAAATCCCGGTCTGTTGAAGGCGCTCCCGGGCCAGGTTGGCCTGGCGGTCTGCGCCATTCACCATATCCGCCACCCCTTCGACAACATCAGTTCGATCTGGACACGAAAGACGCTGGGGGTCGAGCGCTCCCTGGCCGCGGCTGCTGACCACTACTTCGACATGCTCGCGGGCGCCACCGCAGGGTTGCGCGCGGCGGGCCCGGCGATTCAATGGATTCGCACCTACCACGAAGACCTCATCCGGGAACCCCGATCTGTGCTCCAGCCCTTGTTTGAACTGCTGGAACTGCCGCTGGACGAGCATTTTCTTGCCACCTGCGAGGATTTCATTCATAGCGCTCCCCGCCGCACACGCCAACTCGCCCCCTGGACCCCGGAACTTGAGCGCAGCGTGATCGAACGGGCAGCGGCCTTTGATTTTCTCGACCGCTATTTCAAGTCACAGGCTTGAGTTGGCATCCTGAGCGGCCGGGGTATGCCGGCATCGGAAAATCAGATTGTATCGTCGCAATTCTCCCGCCATAACTTTTCAAACAGTGCATCCGCGTAGGGTGTGAATTACTGGCCATTCTGGGGAATACTCGAGAATTCGCCGAATACACAGCCTTTGCTGGTGGCATACAGATCGACACGCACATAGCTATCGAAGGCTGTGCCGAGTTTTACCGCTGTGTCAATCATTTGCGGCAAACACAGGGGAGCATCAATCACCTCGGCAGTGACGTAGTACGTGTTCATCGGGTCAGCGAAGGGCTGCCACTCCCGGGTATAGAACCGATGGGTGTTGGGGTGGCCGTCAGCCTGCCGGTGGATGACCTGTATCGCGCCCACGACGTCTTTGAACATGTGAAACTTGTAGTCAATTGCCAGGGCATGCGCGCCCCTCTCAGTAGTGACAAACTCTTCCGCCAGGAGGGGTATGTGGGAGAACCGGCCACGACTGGCGGCGACCCTGTCAAACAACTGATCCCGCGTCATGTCGGTGCCGGACAGCAGATCCCGCGATTCCGTCATTACATGGACTCCGCGACGGGCTGCGCCCACGGCGGGCTTGAGGACGAATTGCCCGGGTAGTGACGCCAACACGGACCGGCTCAAAAATCGTCCGTGCCAGTAGAACTCGGGCACGGCGCAACCGAGTGCAGCCACAAACTCCCTGGCGTTGAGTTTGTTCAACAGCCGTCGCTGCCAGTACTGGCCCCGGCGCCAGCGGCCGTGTGGCGCATCGCGCCCGACCCTGGTGTGTAACATCGCCAGCCGGCGCAGGTCATCCATGAAGGTCTGGTCGCCGCCGGGGTTGCGCCACCATAACTGCTTTCGTCGCTGGATCCTGTCTGAGAACATAGCTAAACCCATTTCGGGTTGGTGGACCCGCGGCGCTGGCCTGCCGCGGCAGAGGCACACCCAACAGCCACAGTTGAAATGATATTATTTATTTAGATATCAATATATTACGAAATATACACAATGTATCCTCGCAAATCTTCAGGCAGTGCCCCGGACAATCCCCGAACCCTGGAATGGCATTAGTGCTTAACCCCTGGGCCGCGCGGGCGGCTATAATGCCCGCCCGTTCGCCATTCCGACCGCCACCGCCATGACCACGCCCCTGTTTTCCCATCGCAAGTTCTGGGCCGAGTGCTTCGGCCCGGCGCCGCAGCTGCCCATGTCCCGGGCGGAGATGGACGCGCTTGGCTGGGACAGCTGCGACATCATCATCGTCACCGGCGACGCCTATGTGGACCACCCCAGCTTTGGCATGGCGGTGATCGGGCGCACGCTGG
>CAYTDW010000072.1:0-8723 GCA_964436585.1 uncultured Halioglobus sp.
GAAAAAAAATCTGGACGGTGTCGAGGGAGGCGTCGGGGATGCAATCGCGCAGGACTTCCACCGCGTCGTGGCAGTAGATGCGAATATTATCGACGCTTTGCTCCGCCATGCTGTGCAGCAGCTTGCCGACACCCGGGCGGTGTACTTCGATGCCGATGAAATTGGTCTGCGGCGCTGCGGCGGCCATGGCGACCAGGGACTGGCCCATACCAAAGCCTATCTCCAGCACCCGGGGGCCCGGCCGGCCGAAGACCCTCTCAAAATCCAGCATGCCGGCGGCGGGCTCAAGGCCCCAGCGCTCCCAGTTCTGGTCGAAGGCGCGCTGCTGGCCCGCCGTCATGCGACCGGTGCGCAGGACATAGCTGCGGATCGGCCTCCCGGAGTGGGATTGGGTCATGCGCGGAGTCGGGAATTCAGGCCAGCATTTTCCAGCTGGCAGCGGCGAGGCAACCCCAGCCGGCGATAAAGGCGAGCCCGCCCAGCGGGGTGATGGCACCCAGCCAGCGCAGGCCACTCATACTCAACAGGTACAGGCTGCCGGAAAACACCACGATGCCCACCACGAACAGGTAACCGCTGCTGCGCAGCAGTGCGGTCTGTGGCTGGCTGAGCGCGATCACGCCGACCGCCAACAGGGCCAGGCTGTGGTAAAAATGATACTGCACCGCCGTCTGGAACACGCTCTGCGCATGCTCATCAAGCCGACTCCTGAGCGCATGGGCGCCAAAAGCACCAAAGGTCACGGCCAGCATGCCGCTGAGTGAAGCCAGGGTAATAAACAGTTTAGCCATGGGCGGTGTCAGGCCACCATCGCCGCCCGCAGCTTTTTCATCGCCGTCTGCTCCAGCTGCCTGATGCGCTCGGCGGATACATTGTACCTGGCCGCAAGGTCGTGCAGGGTGGCTTTTTCGTCGGCCAGCCAGCGTTGGGAGAGGATATCGCGGCTGCGCTCATCGAGCCCCGCCAGGGCGTCGTGCAAACGCTCTTCGCTGCTCTGCTGCCAGTCGTTTGACTCCACCGCAAGGGCGGGATCGGCGCTGTGATCCTCCAGATAGTACTGGGGAGCCTGCCATGCGTCATCTTCGTCAGCGTCCAGCGGCGCGTCATAGGCCAGGTCGCGGCTGCTGAGGCGGCCTTCCATGCGGTGTACTTCCCGCACGTCCACACCCAGTTCATCCGCCACCGCCCTGGCCTCGTCCGCGCTCAGCCAGGCCAGGTCTTTCTTGGCGCTGCGCAGGTTGAAAAACAGCTTGCGCTGGGCCTTGGTGGTGGCGACTTTGACGATGCGCCAGTTGCGCAGAATGTACTCGTGCATTTCCGCCTTGATCCAGTGGACGGCGAAGGACACAAGGCGCACGCCTTTTTCCGGGTTGAAGCGCTTGACTGCCTTCATCAGGCCCACGTTGCCTTCCTGGATCAGGTCGGCCTCGGCCAGGCCGTAGCCGGAGTAGCTGCGGGCGATATGTACCACAAAGCGCAGGTGGGACATGACCAGCTCCCGCGCTGCCGCCAGGTTGTCATTGAAGTACAAATCCTCCGCCAATTCGCGCTCACGCTCGGCGCTCAGTATGGGAATACTGCTGACGGCCTGGACGTAAGCCGGGAGATTGGCTCCCGGTACCATCTGGTCGATTGGCTGCAGGCTCCTGCTCATAGATATCTCTCCATGGTTTAAGCTAATTTTAGCACTCTTTGCATTAGAGTGCTAATCGGCGAAAAGTTCCTCCCGACTTAGAAAAAAAGAAATTTAGTGCTTTAAAAACAATGGGTTGTGCCACTCAGCGCGGCTGGATTTCCACCAGGTGCCGGCCAACCGCGAGCCAGGCACCGGCCAGGCCCAGCAGTCCGCCGAGGATGAAGAGGTTAAGGCCGCCCATGATACCCAGCCCGCGCAGCCGGAAATCACTCTGGTACAGGAGGGCGAGTTCGTTGACCGGATGGCGCAGAAACCACAGGGACGCCGCCACCAGGAGGGCGGCGAAAAAACCCCCGCCCACGCCGTACCAGAGCCCGGTATAAAGGAAGGGTCGCCGCACGAAGGCATTGCTGCCTCCCACCAGCTTGATAATGACGATCTCCTCCCGGCGACTCTCGATCGCCAGCCGGATCGTGTTGCCGAGGATCAGCAGCACGCCCACCACCAGCAGGCCACCCACCGCCAACACCAGCCGGCGGCTCAGATCCATCAGGCTGTTCAGCCGCTGCAGCCACTCCATGTCCAGCACCGCCTGGGCCACATCCGGATAGGCCTGCAATTCGTCCCGCAGCGCCGCAGCGGTCAACTGGTCAGTGCTGCCCGTGGGCGACACCAGGATCAGGTGCGGCAGCGGATTATCCTCGAGACTTGCCAGTACATCGGCGAATCCCGACAGGGCGCGGAACTCCTCCAACGCCTCCTGCCTGGACACGAACCGCGTCTGGGTCACGTCCCCCCGCCCGGCCAGTTCCTGTGCCAACTGGCGCGCTCGCTCGTCGCTGGTGCTGTCCTGCAGGAACAGCGAGATCTGCGCCGGGCTGTCCCAATTGGCACTCAACTGGCTGACATTATCCAGGGCCACGTTAAGGCCGGTGGGCAGGGCCAGGGCGATTCCGATCACCAGCCAGGTCATGGCGCTGGAAACAGGGTTGTCCAGCACCCGTTGCATACTGTCGGCGGCCGACAGGCGGTGGTGTTGCAGCCAGGCGTTGTAGCGATCGCGCAGACCGGCACGGCTCACCCTGGCGCCTTCCCGCCGGCCTGCAGGCACGGTGCCCCCGGCTGTGATGCGACGCCAGATCAAGGTTTGCTCCCGGAAACGAGGCGCCCTTCGCGCAAGGTGATGATACGGTGGCGCAGCCTGGAGATCAGGGCCAGGTCGTGGCTGGCTATCAGCACGGTTACCCCCACCTGGTTAAACTCCTCGAACAGCTGCATGATTTCCGCGGAGAGGGCGGGGTCAAGATTGCCGGTAGGCTCGTCGGCCAGGAGGATTTTCGGCTTGCCCACCACTGCCCGGGCAATCCCCACCCGCTGCTGCTCGCCGCCGGACAGGGTGATCGGCATGGCGCGCTCGCGATCGAGCAGCCCCACCTTGTCCAGCGCGGCTCTCACTCGCCTCCCCAGTTCGCGCTGGTCATAGCCGGCGATAATCAATGGCAGTGCTACGTTGTCGTACACCGTTCGATCCATCAGCAGCCGGTGGTTCTGGAATACCACACCGATATTGCGGCGGTGGCCGGGAATACCGCGCGGGCCGATGGCAGCGAGGTTCTGGCCGTCGATGATCACCTGGCCCCGGCTCGGCCGCTCCATCAGCATTATCATGCGCAGCAGGGTGGTTTTACCGGCACCCGAGTGGCCGGTGATAAACACCAGTTCATCACTGCCGATGTTCACACTCACTTCGTGCAAGGCTTCGTGGCCCTGCTCGTAGCGCTTGCTCACCCGGTCAAAACTGATCATGCAGCGGTGTCGTCCCCGGCAAACAGGGCGTCGATAAACTCCGCGGCCCGGAAGGGGCGCAGATCCTCCACCGCCTCCCCGACGCCGATAAAGCGGATGGGCAGGCCGAGCTTTTTCGCTATAGCGAAAATCACACCGCCCTTGGCGGTGCCGTCCAGCTTGGTGAGGCTTATGCCCGAGACGCCGACCCACTGCCGGAACTGGTCTGCCTGGGCGAGGGCGTTCTGGCCGGTACCCGCGTCGAGCACCAGCATGACCTCGTGGGGCGCTTCCGGGTCCAGCTTGCCCAGCACCCGCACCACCTTTTTCAACTCCTCCATCAGGTTGTCCTTGTTGTGCAGCCGGCCCGCGGTATCGGCGATGAGGACATCGATGTTGCGTGCCCTGGCGGCCTGCAGCGCATCGAACAGTACCGACGCGCTGTCCGCCCCGGTGTGCTGGGCAATCACCGGCACCTTGTTGCGATCGCCCCACACCTGCAGCTGTTCCACCGCGGCCGCGCGGAAGGTATCGCCGGCTGCCAGCATCACCGAGCGACCCTCGGCCATATAGCGTCGTGCCAGCTTGCCGATGGTGGTGGTCTTACCCACCCCGTTCACCCCCACCATCAGTATGACGAAAGGCTTCTTGCCCGCCACGTCCAGGGCCTGCTCGCAGGGCTGAAGCACGCGCAGCAGCTCCTCCCGCAGGGCTGCCTGCAAGCCGTCGGCATGGGTGAGTTCCCTGCGCGATACCCGCTGGGTGAGATGGGCGATGATATCCCGGGTAGCATCGACGCCGACGTCGGCCAGAAGCAGGCGCGATTCCAGCTGCTCGAGCAGGTCCTCATCAATTTCCTTGCGGCCGAGAAACAGGGTCCCCATCCCCTGTAAGAGGTTCTCACTGGTGCGCCCCAACCCGCGCCGCAGGCGGGAGAAAAATCCCTGCCTGGCGCCGTCCCTGCCGGCATCAGGTGAAGGGGCAGGAGCAGCCGCAGCGGATTCGACCCCCGGGGTTACTTCATCGGGAGCCGGCCCGGGGGAAGTTGCCGCGATTTCAGGGGCTGATTCGGGAGGAACAGGCTGTGCATCCGCCTCTTTCTTGCGTTTGAAAAATTTCATAAGTGCGTGCTTATTGTCGTGCTAGAGTGCGCGCAGGCGAGCGCCCGCCACGGGCGGCTATCCTAACATCCTTGTACAAAGCGACGAAATGGCCCGATCCGGCAAATCCCCGGTAAAGCAAGGCAGCCTGCGCATTATTGGCGGGCTATGGCGCGGGCGCAAACTCACGTTCACCCCCGCAGACGGATTGCGGCCAACCCCGGATCGGGTGCGCGAAACCCTGTTCAACTGGCTGGCGCCCTCGATTCGCGGCGCGCGCTGCCTGGATCTGTTCGCAGGCAGCGGGGCGCTGGGTCTTGAAGCCCTGTCCCGCGGGGCCGGGTACTGTGATTTCGTGGATACCTCGGCGGCGGCGATGCGCCAGATCGGACTGCATTTACAAACCCTGCACGCCGGCGACCGGGCGCGCTGCCACCCGGGGCCGGCCCTGAACTTCCTGCAGGAGGACCGCGCTTGCCACGATATCGTCTTCATCGACCCGCCGTTTGGTAAGAATCTCGTCGATCCGATCTGTGAACAACTGGCCCGCTCCAGTCGGGTGAGCGCAGGCGGCTTCATTTATATAGAGATGGCCGGGCATGATCGAGCACCGACGGTGCCGTCGAATTGGCGCCTGCACCGGGAGAGGACGGCGGGCGAGGTCGCCTACCGCCTGTTTGAAATGGGGGGGTAGTGGAGGGGTAGTCCGCAGGCGGGAATATCGAGCCCGCCGCAAACGGGCGCTTGCGTTGTCGCACCCGGGTAAATTGTTTACCATCCACTGCTCAAGCCGCCAATACAGGCTGTCCCAATGCGAACCCACACTGTGATCTACCCGGGCACCTTCGACCCGATAACCAATGGTCACGTGGACCTTACGGAACGCGCCGCCCGGCTGTTTGATCGGGTCGTGGTGGCCATCGCCTACAGCGAAAAGAAAACACCGCTGTTTTCGCTGGAGAAACGGGTCGAGTTGTGCCGGGCATCATTGTCGCACCTGGACAATGTAGAGGTGACAGGTTTCAGCATTCTGCTGATCGACTTCGCCAGGAGCCAGGGGGCCAGCTGCGTGCTGCGCGGCCTGCGTGCAGTGGCAGATTTCGAATACGAATTCCAGCTTGCCAATATGAACCGCGCGATGTATCCGGCCTTCGAAAGCATATTCCTTACACCATCGGAGCACCTGTCCTACATCTCGAGCTCCCTGGTGCGGGAAATTGCCGCGCTCGACGGGGATATCAGCCCCTTTGTGCCGGAACCGGTCAACCGGGCCATTCGGGAACGCTACCCCAACGGGTGAACCGGCCTGTTGCAGGCCGGCCCGTCAGTGAATCTACTCGTCGGTGTGCGCGGTCTCTTGCTGCCGCTTCTCGCGCTGTTCGATATCCTTGTAGGTGTAACCGGATTGCCGGCAACCCAGGCAGCGCACGAACGTTTGCTCCGCGGGACCCAGTACCAGCGTTTCCGCCGTTTCATTGGCATTGCCTGCCGCCAGGGTGAACGGCAGGCTGACAATCCAGAGGACGGTACCGCCCGCGGTCAGCACCAGGCCCAGCGGCCTGGCGACGAAAAAATCCCCAACCATGGCGAACCAGTGAGGGTTCTCGTCGACAGCGCCACCCTGTGTCCCGATAATCCGATCCGCCGCCCAGAGCGACTGGGGCAGAAGGAGGCAGCAAGCAAGAAAGGCGGCGCTGATGCGGCCGGCGCGTGTGTTTATTTTCATATTTAACTCCCGGGTTATCACCCCGTTTTCCCCTACTTGCACTGAGTGTAGCCTGATCAATGCTGGCAGGTCACGCAGAAAACTGTAGTTCGCTGACCCAGCCGGATCTCCCTCAGGGGGCTGCCACAAGCCTTGCAATCCTCCCCGCCGCGACCGTAGACATAGAGCCGCTGGGCAAAGTATCCCGGCTTGCCATCACCCCCGACAAAATCACGTAGGGTAGTTCCGCCCTGCTCTATAGCCGAAGTGAGTACTTGCTTGATGTTATTTCCCAGGACCTGGTAGCGGGCCTGCGAAACGCGGCCTGCGGCGCGACGGGGGTGGATGCCGGAGAGGAACAGCACTTCATTCGCGTAAATATTACCAACACCTACCACGACCTTGGAGTCCATGATGAAACTTTTGACCGCGCTGGAACGCCCTCGGGACAGGCGAAACAAATGATCGCCGTCAAATTCGCCCGCCAGCGGCTCCGGCCCGAGCTGGCTCAGCAGCGGGTGCCGCTCCCCCGGTTCCAGCCAGAGAAAACAACCAAAGCGGCGGGGGTCGTGGTAGCGCAGGCAGGCACCGGACTGCAAGCGGATATCGATATGGTCGTGCCTGCCGGGAACCTGCCCCGCATCTACCACGCGCAGGGAGCCCGACATACCCAGGTGTACCAGCAGCGATCCCGCCGCAGTCCTGAACAGCAGGTATTTTCCCCGCCGATCGATGGCCTCTATCCGCTGGCCGACAAGCTGTTGCCCCAGCCGCCGCGGCACGGGCCAGCGCAGCCGCGACTCCCGGACAGCCAGCGCCTCCACCACCTCGCCCTGGCACCAGGGGGCAACCCCCCGGCGGGTGGTCTCCACCTCGGGTAACTCCGGCATATAGTCCTCGCCCGCGACATACTGTACATAAAAAACCCCGGCAAGCCGGGGTTTATGGTCATCCTGCAGGCCGGGGAGCGCCTACTTGATTTTGCCTTCCTTATACATGACGTGCTTGCGCGCCACCGGATCGTACTTTTTCATTTCCAGCTTGTCGGGGGTGGTTCGCTTGTTCTTGTCAGTCGTATAGAAGTGGCCGGTGCCCGCTGACGAGTTCATCCTGATCTTGTCTCTCATCGTACGTCTCCCTTAAACCTTCTCGCCACGGGCGCGGATTTCACCGAGCACCTGGTCGATCCCGTTCTTGTCAATAATGCGCATGCCCTTGCTCGATACTCGCAGGCTCACAAAACGCTTCTCCGACTCAACCCAGAACCGGTGGTGGTGCAGGTTGGGCAAAAAACGACGACGCGTGCGATTTTTTGCGTGTGATACGTTGTTTCCGGTAATCGGGCGTTTGCCCGTCACCTGACATACTCTTGCCATGGTCTTTCCGCTCCCAGAAATACGCGGGATTTAACTGGTAATTGAGGCCAGGATGGGCGTAATAAAGAGCCCCCGCCGCGCAGAGCGCGACTTTATAACAGAACACCCTGGCCAGTTCAAGCGAAAGATAGGCGCCGCAACGGGCTACAACAAACCCTCCCGGGCAAAGGAAAACTCCTGGCCGCGGCCGATTATCACATGATCCAGCACCCGGATATCGAGCAGGCCCAGCGCAGCGCACAGCCGTTCGGTGATGCGCCGGTCCGCAGAGCTGGGTTCAGCTATCCCGGATGGGTGGTTGTGGCCGAATATGACTGCGGCGGCACGGTACTGCAGCGCCCGGATGGCCACCTCACGCGGGTAAACCGCAGCGCCGTCCAGTGTGCCGAAAAAAAGGTCCTCGCAGCGCAAAACCTGGTGCTGGCTGTCCAGGAATATGCAGCAGAAGACTTCCCGGTTATGGGTCCCCAGGTGGTATTGCAGGAAACGCAGGGTGTCTCCGGGGCTGGACAGTACATCGCTGGCCCGCACCTGCTGCAGGGCCTGGCGCCGCGCCAGCTCCAGGGCCGCCCGCAACTGGGCGTACTTGGCGTTGCCGACACCCGGCCAGGCCAGCAACCGCGGCCCATCGACCCGCACCAGCCCCGCCAGGCCGCCAAACTGGTCGAGTAGATCACGCGCCAGCTGCAGGGCGCTGCAACTGCGATAACCGGTGCGCAACATGACGGCCAGCAGCTCCGCATCAGACAACGCCTGCTCCCCCCGCTCCAGCAACTTTTCCCGCGGCGCCTCGCCGGCCTGCCATTGGGCAATACTCATTGCACTCCTCCATGAGCCCGCGCCGGGGCTGTGTGTCAAATCCAGCGGTGGGGTGGTATCTTTCCACTCCCTCAGGCTATTTTCCCGATTCGGGCGTGTGAATGGCACATCTTTTCAATCGCAATGTACTGCTAGGCGTCAGCGGTGGTATCGCGGCCTACAAGTCAGCTGAACTGGTGCGGCAATTGCGGCAATTGGGCGCAACGGTGCGAGTCATCATGACCCGGGGTGCGCGCGAGTTCATCACTGAGCTGACCCTGCAGGCCCTGTCAGGCAACCAGGTACATACCGAACTGCTGGAC
>CAYTDW010000073.1:0-8580 GCA_964436585.1 uncultured Halioglobus sp.
ATCCAGAGTGTATTTCACCCGGCCTATGCCAACCTGCACCAGCAAGCTGACCGGCTGCTCGGCCAGCCCCGGGCGCTGGTTTTCAAGGGCGATAGCGGCGAGGTGGAAATCAAACCCCAGGCGGATACCAGGCTGTACCTGCTGGCGCAGTCCCACAGCAGCGAACTGCTATTGCCGCGTTCGGTGAAGGACCGGGCCCTGAGCGTGGCTGAGCCCGGCGTGCAGCCACTGCGCACCCTGTGGTGCGGGCTGGCCGAGGACGAGTACGCCGCAGGCGCGGTGCTGGGCACCGCAGCGGTGGCACTGGCCCTGCTGCAACCCGGGCTGGGCCTCGCCGAGGCCGACGCCCGCGCGCGGTCCCTGTGGCGGGACCGCGACCCGACGAGACTCGCCTGATGCCGCTATCCGCCGTGAACCCCGGTTGTTACCAGCAATTACTTGACGCCAAGGTCGCCCGGGTCAGCGCCCTGTTGGCCCCCTGCTCCCCGCCCGCGCCCGTTGTATACCCCAGCGCTCCCACGGGCTTTCGCATGCGGGCCGAGTTTCGCATGTGGCACGAGGCTGATGCGCTCAACTACGTCATGTTCCGCCGCGATGATCCTGCGACCCCGGTCTGCATCGACGACTTTCCCATCGCCTGCGACCGTATCCGGCAACTGATGCCGGTGCTGCGCGCGGCGCTCAGGGCAGACGATGTCCTGCGACGCAAACTGTTCCAGGTAGAATTCCTTTCCACCCTGGCGGGCGAGACCCTGGTCACCCTGGTCTACCACCGCAAGTTACTGCCGGATTGGGAAGCCGCCGCCGCCAGGCTGGCACAAGAGCTGCAGGTTTCGCTGGTGGGCCGGAGCCGGAAACAGAAAATCGTGCTTGGCGCGAGCTTTGTGCGCGAATCACTCAGGGTCAAAGGCAGGACCTATAGCTACCGCCAGTACGAGCAGGCTTTCACCCAGCCCAATGCGGGGGTGAACATCGCCATGCTGACCTGGGTCTGCGAGCGCGCGACAGCGGCGCCGGGAAATCTGCTGGAACTCTATTGCGGCAACGGCAATTTCACCCTGCCGCTGGCCGGGCACTTTGACCAGGTGATCGCCACGGAACTGGCCAAGGCATCGGTGCGGGCTGCGCGGGAGAACCTCGAGGCAAACGCAATCGACAACGTGCGGATCATCCGCCTGTCCGCGCAGGAGGTAGCCCAGGCGATGCGGGGTGAAAGGGAATTTCGCCGCCTGGCAGAGTTAACCTTGCCGCTGGGCAGCTACGATTTGCGCACCATCCTGGTGGACCCGCCCCGCGCCGGCCTCGATGAGCATACGCTGGGGATGGCCGGCGCGTTTGAAGCGATCATCTATATATCCTGCAACCCCCAAACCCTGGCCGACAACCTGTTGCTGCTGCGCCACAGCCACAGGATCGAGCAGCTCGCCCTGTTCGACCAGTTTCCCTATACCGAGCACATGGAATGCGGTGTCTTCCTGCGGCGAAACTAGGTAGTATCAAGCTGCCTTTCCTGCCAAACGGAACGCCGTGGAGGCTGCAGATGTCGCCAGAAAAACTCTCACCCGCCGAGATCGAGCGCCGCCTGCAGGCCCTGCCGGACTGGGTACTCGACCAGCACAAGCTTTACCGCCAGTTCGTTTTCAGGGACTTCGTGGAGGCCTTCGGTTTCATGAGCAGAGTCGCCCTGCTCGCCGAGGCGATGAACCACCACCCGGAGTGGTCGAATGTTTATAATCGGGTGGACATACACCTGACCAGTCACGATGCCGGCGGCATATCCGAGCGGGACTTCAGCCTCGCAGGTCGCATCAACCGCCTGGTCTGAGCTCAGCAGCGAATCCCGAAAGCCAGCAGTCCCCGTCCGAGCACCTCGTCCAGCCGCTCCGCGTCGGCGGCGTTGATCTCGATATGGCGCAGCTTCAGGGTCCGGTACAGTTCCCGCCTGTGGAGTTTCCCGGAGAGGGCCTGGGCAGGGATATCGGCATCCCAACAGTCGATGTAGACATTGCCCTCCGGCACATAGAAATCCGCCAGTACCAGCTCTTCGGCGGGGAGCGCGCGCTGGAAGGCATGGGCCAGCTGGGCCAGGTACAGCCAGTTACAGACCTTTAGTTCCAGCTCAGAGCCCAGCTTGTGGCCGTCGATACCGACGCAGGGCTGGCCGGCAGTGCTGCTCGCAAACAGGTCAGGCTCCGTGTCCGCGCCATGCGCGACCGGTTGGCTCTGGTCGGACTGGCGGGTCAATTCCCGGTGAATCACCGGGTTGTCGATGATTTCGTGGGGCCAGGTCACATAAAAGGCGCCGCTGTTATCACTCTCCTCCTGCAGTCCTCCCAGGGCCCTGCCCCGTTCGGTGAGCTCCCAGCCAATAATGCTGTGACGCTGCAAGCCCATCTCGGCCAGGGCCCGGTTGATCTGCCGCGCGTGCAGGCGCGGGTAATAACGGCGCATGGAGGCGGCGTTGATGCGCTGGTTGGATTCGATTGCCGCCAGCAGGGGGTGGTGTACGAGGCCCTCCGGCCAGACGATATAGCGGCCGTAGCGGCGGCTCTGCTGGTAGTTCCCGCCCTCGTACTCCCCTTTGGGAGTCAGTAGCCAGGACTCCCCGGCACGCTCGATCCAGCCGTAATCCCGCAGCGTGGCAAACAGCTGCTGCGCCGGAATACCCAGCTTGCGGGCCAGCGCCGTGGTGGACAGCCTGCTCTCTTCCAGTTCCATGCCGTCGCGTTCGCCCACTGTCATCTGCGGCCCCAAACCCTACTGCGCCGGCACCAGCTCGCGGTACCGCCCGGCGAGCGCGGCGTAGACCTGGTCGGCGAAATCCTCCGCGCTGTGATCAAGGGCAGCCACAAGCTCGGAGAGATGCTCATTATCCTCCCTGCCACCCCAGTGCTTGGGGTAACTGCCCTCCTTGTAACCGTGGTCCTGGCGGAAAAAGTTGAGCACGTTCTTACCGACATAGGCGCTGTAGAGGCCATCGAAATCCAGCCCCGTGGCTAGCATGAGGTCCCAGAAACGGGAGGGAGAAAAACCCCTGGTCTGCAGGCAGTGCAGGGCGAGTTCCTCGGCGGCCTCGCGCACCCCCAGGCCAGAGGGCCGGTGCCCCTCAAGGTCGACCAGAATAGCGTCGGCAATATGCTCGACAGTCTTGCCGTGACTGAACAGGGCAGACAGGCCGAAGTGCCAGATATCGACAACCTCGAGACGCACCTGCTCCATCTCGGGCTGCTGCTTCTTCCACCACTTGTAGCCATAGTGCTCGATGAGTTCGCCGCACTCGATCCACGCCGCGCGATACCAGGCGAAATCCTGGTCAACCCAGTTCTCGTGCACCCTGGCATTCATTCTGTGCTGCATCGCCAGCATATTCACCAATGCCTGTTTCAAGGAGCTCTCCTGTGCTGTGATTTCGCTAGTTTATGGGCCGGAAAATCCGGTGGCAGCCGCGAATCGTTATGATAAACAGCGTGCCGAAAGATAGATAGGGCAGCCGGCTTGTCCTGTGATAAACCAGTGCTGAGATCAAACAAGTCCGGCAAAAAACCAGTTGATCAATCAACCATAAATATTTAGTCTGGACGCCGTGCAGTAACGGGTTAAACGCATGGAAGAATCCGCAAAAACCAGTCTCCGTAAGCGCCTCCTTGGCGCTATCGCACTGCTGGCAGTCCTGGCCGGTGCAGGCTCCGCTGCCTGGTACTACTGGCAGGCGCGCTGGTACGCAACGACAGACAATGCCTACCTCACCGGCAACCTGGTGGAGGTGAGTGCGCAGATTGGCGGTAATGTTGTATGGATCGGCCCTGAGCAGAACCAGGCGGTTGCGCGCGGCCAGGAACTGCTGCGCCTGGCCGATGGAGACGAGGTGGAAACGCTCATGCTGCGTCAAGGTCAGCTGGCACTGGCCGTGCAGGACGTGCGCACCCGGCGCGCCGAGGTCGACCGCCTGGAAGCACAACAGCGGCTGGCGGCCATCACGCACGACCTGGCTAAACAGGAATACGCCCGTCGCCAGCAGCTGTTCCCGAAAAACATGGTTTCGAAGGAGGAACTCGACACTGCCCGGACAAGGTCTGCAGAGACACTGGTGGCGCTGGAAGCCGCGCGCCTCGCATTGGAGAAAGCCCGGGTAAGCGCCGGCATCCGGGAACTTACCGAGCATCCCATGGTAATGGTGGCAGCGGCCCGCTTGCGCACGGCGTTTCGCGACTGGCGCAAAACTCGGGTGATCGCGCCGGTGGATGGTGAAATCGCACGGCGGCGAGTCCAGGCCGGTCAGCGCATTGCCGCCGGCACGCCGCTTTTCACCATTGTCGAACGTCACAGCGCATGGATCGAGGCAAACTTCAAGGAGCCCCAGTTGCGCCATATCCGACCCGGCCAACCGGTGGAGATCCGGTCCGACCTTTACGGGGCCGATCTCATCATGCGGGGAACGGTAGAAAGCATCGGCACGGGGACCGGCTCGGTTTTTTCCTTGTTACCACCCCAGAACGCCACTGGCAACTGGATCAAGATCGTGCAGCGGGTGCCGGTGCGTATTGCGCTGGAACAGGCATTCGATAGACAGCATCCCCTGCCCTTTGGTGCCTCCCTGCACGTCCAAGTCGATACCCATGAGCGTCGCGCCCCGCCGATGGCGACTGCCAAACCAGGCGCGCCCGTGGCAGATGCCGACATCTACCACTACCAGGACGAGGGTGCGGAGGCGCTGGTCGCGCGGATAATTGCCGATAACCTCAACTGACCCCGATGCTGCGCCCGTGAGCACTGCCGAATCCGATCCCCGCTTGCGCGGCCTGCCACTGGCTATCGCCACCCTCGCCGTGGCCATGGCCAGCTTCATGAATATTCTCGACACCACCATCGCCATCGTTGCCCTGCCGACCATTTCGGGCAACCTGGCCGCCACCCCGTCCCAAGGCAGCTGGGTCATTACAGTCTACAGTGTCTGCCTGGCGGTGATACTGCCGTTGTCAGGCTGGATTACCCGCCGCTACGGCGAGGTCCGGGTTTTTATTATTGCCGTTGTCCTGTTTTCGCTGACCTCCTGGCTGTGCGCCATTGCCACCAGCTTTAACGAGTTACTGCTCTTTCGCGCCCTGCAGGGTTTTTCCGGCGGCCTGCTGCTACCGCTGTCGCAGGCTCTGCTATTGCGCATTTATCCGCCTGAACAGCACGGCCTGGCACTGGGTATCTGGGGCATCACCAGCGCAGTGGCCCCGGTGCTGGGACCCCTGATCGGCGGTTATATCACCGATAATTTCGGCTGGCCCTGGATTTTCCTGATCAACGCGCCTGTCGGTCTGTTCTGCGCTATCGTGTGCTGGAATTTGTTGCGCCGTTTCGAAAGTGAAACCCGCAGGGAGCCCGTGGATACTATCGGCCTGGTTCTGCTGATGGTGGGTGTGATCTGTTTTCAGCTCGCGCTGGACAGGGGTCACGAACTGGACTGGCTGGACTCCACACAGATAACCGTAATGCTGGTTATTTCCGTAGTCTGTTTCTTTGTGTTCCTGGCCTGGGAGAGCGGCGAGGCCCACCCCGTGGTGGACCTCTCACTGTTTACCCATCGAAACTTTGTCACCGGCACTGTGCTTATCTCGATATTTTTCCTCTGTTACGTGACTGCCACCGTGCTCTATCCGATCTGGTTACAGACCACGATGGGTTATTCCGCGACCTGGGCCGGCCTGGTGATGGCGCCCTTCGGGCTGGCGTCAATAATACTCATGCCCGCGATTGGCCAGCGGATGCGCCAATGGGACGCGCGTCCAACCGTGATGTTCGGTATTGTTATTTTCGCGCTGGCCTTCTACCTGCAGTCCCGCACCAGCACCGAAACATCGGCCGGTTTCGTCGCCGCCGTGCGTTTACTGATGGGAGTCGCCATGCCGTTTGTGTGGATGCCCCTGATGATATTGACCCTGGTCGGCCTCCCGGCAGATAAAATGGCATCGGCTGCGGGTATATTCAACTTTGTCCGCATGCTGGCATCCAGCCTCGGAACGGCCGCCGGGGTGACGCTGTGGGACGACCGAACGATTTTTCATCACAGCCGCATCGCGGAATCGATTTCCGCGGACTCGACCCAGTATCAACAGGCGAGTGACCTGCTGGCACAGCGATTACCGGATGCTGGTGCGGTGCTGGCCGCACTGGAGCAGGCGGTCTACGTACAGGCGCGCACCCTCGCCCTGGATGATATTTTTTACCTCAGCGCAGTGATCATTGCACCGTTGGCGCTGGTCGCCTGGTTGCTTCCGGCACACAGCGCCGACACGGAGACGTCACAGTGATCGACCTGGTCAACCACGAGGCCCGCCATCTGGCACTGCTGCACCGGCACATGATAAAGCAACTGGAGCAGGAGCTGGCGCCGCTGCATCTGGGGCCTGGACGCTACCTCTACCTGTTCAGCCTGTATATTCGCGACGGCCGCAAGCAGCAGGAACTGGCGGATATCGTGGGCGTCGACAAAGCCGCGGCCACCCGGGCCCTGTCGCGGCTGGAACACAATGGCTACATCCGCCGCCAGAAAGATGACCGGGATGGTCGCGCCATACGGGTCTACCTGACCCCCCTGGGGCGGAAGTTGCGCCCTCGGCTGGAGGCTGCGGCCGTCGCCGCAGTCGAGTCTATGACCAGGACACTTGAAGCCGGCGAACGCGCAGAACTGCGCCGGCTTTTGGCAAAATTGGCGTTGCCAATAGTGGTTCAAATCTCCCGGCCGTGCCCGGAGGATTGAGCGAAAAATAGCTAGTCCACGTCAAACGAGTAATAGAGGTCCATCGAGTTTTCCAGCCGGCTGACCACCTCCAGCCAGAGCCGGGTCTGCAGGTAGAGGCGCGCGGTCAGCACGTTGATCGGCTCGTAAATTCCCAGACCATAGGACAGGTACAGGCGCTCGCCGATATACCCGCCCACGGTAGCGGCAGTCTCTGACTCATTACTTCCCTCCGAACCGAAGGCGAGATTGCTGATACCCGGAATGCGATTGAGCTCGGTTATGACGGCCGACCGGTTGACCAGGCCCGTCCCCAGTGACAGGGCCATGGCAACCCCATCAGCATCGGCGCCGCTGTCCAGCCCCCTACCCCGCACCAGGTAGGACATGGCCTCGCCATGTGACATCGCCGGGTCGGAAAACACCTCCAGCTGCGCCTGTTTGAGGCTGCCCTGCAGTTGCAGGCCGACCACCACCCTGTCGCCGGGAATCTCGCGCTGTGCGCGCACATCGAGGTCCGGGTTTTCAGGTGTGCCGGCGAAGCTGACAGTGCCGCGCTGGATACGCAGGCGCTGTTGGTATGCGCGCAATTCGCCGCCTATCACGTTGAGGTTGCCGAATACCTGCAGCGGCTTGCGTGGCGCCTGGCTGATCTGCAAGTCCCCGCCCACGGTAGCGTTCACCATATCCCCAACAATCCTGAACTTATCCTCTATCAACAGGCCGATGTTCATACGTGTATCGAGCGCCAGGCGCGGGTCGGCCGCGGTGCCCACCAGGTCCACATCCACCACGTCAGCGGACAGTTTGACCGCGTCCAGGGGCAACTCCTGGTGCTGCAGTGAGCCTTCGTGAACTGCGATGTTTCCCTGCAGATCCAGCAGGTCCTCAGTCAGCGTGAGGTCCAGTCGCTGCGACACCAGCATCTGCGTGTAGGGCGGCAGCAGGATCTCGTGGTGGTCGCCTTCGATAGCCAGCGCCAGACGCCAGGGCTGGCGCTGCAGGGTCCCCGAGACGGCCAATGGCCCGTCGCCCAGCACACCCCGACCCAGGACAGCCGCCTCGTCTCCCCGGGCGTCGAACCGCAGCTCGAGCTGTTGTAGCACTGTGGGGTTGTCCACCAGGACAAAGCGACCGTCAGATAACTTGATACTGCCCTCGGCCTGGGGCCACTGTATGGTTCCCGCCAGGCGAAGGCTGCCGTCGAGCTGGCCCTCCAGCACCGACATCCCCGGCGCCAGGGGTGCCAGGCTGGCCAGTTCCAGGCCGGCCACAGCAAGAGTGCCGGACAGGGGCTCGCGCCGGTCCGCGTCCAGCTGCAGGTCGAGGCCGACCACCTTGCTATCGGCTGTATAAGCGCCGACATCAAGGAATAGTCCCGCGGCGTCACTGCGTACCCTGGCCGCAATTTTCTGCCAGGCTACGCTGCCGGATTCCCCGGCGCCGTGATGGCGGGTAAGCCGCAGGTCACGTGCCTCGATATCGCCGTCAAGCGCCAGTGTCTGCCCCGGCGCCCAGGTCGCGGCAAACTGGCCTGCCAGCGCGCCCTCCAGATCCAGATACCAAACGCCCTGGCGGGTCTGCAAGGTCGTGGCGGCCAGCTCCCCCGCCCATGCGCCGCCCACCCCTGCCCTGGCGCTGACTTCGAGTAGCCCTTCCACGTCACCCCGGCTGCGCAGCGAGGCTCCCAGCGCGGCGGCATCGCCGCTGGCTTCGAGCACCGCACTGTCGAATTCGAACGCGGCCACGGCAAGGTCAGTGACGTCCACTGCCAGGCTGAACTTGTGCGCAAGGGCCGGCTGGTAGTGGCCATTTACGCTGCCCCTGGCGATTTTCAGTCCCTGCCATTCGAG
>CAYTDW010000074.1:0-8469 GCA_964436585.1 uncultured Halioglobus sp.
GGGTATTCGCCTGGTGCAGCCCACCCTGGGTGAGGCGGTGGTGGTGACGGGCCTCGGGCTCATCGGCTTGCTGGCAGTGCAGTTGTTGCGCGCCCAGGGTTGCCGGGTATTGGGTATCGATTTCGACACGGCCAGGTGCGAGCTGGCGCGCGCCTTTGGCGCCGAGGTGGTGGATCTTTCCCGGGGGGAGGACCCCGTTGCGGTCGCCCAGGCCTTCTCCCGGTGCCGCGGCGTCGACGCGGTGCTGATCACGGCCAGCAGCAGGAGTAATGAGCCGGTGCACCAGGCGGCCAGCATGTGCCGCCAGCGCGGCCGCATCGTGCTGGTGGGGGTGGTGGGCCTGCAGTTGTCGCGGGCGGATTTCTACGAGAAGGAGCTGTCCTTCCAGGTGTCCTGCTCCTACGGCCCGGGCCGCTATGATCCGGAATACGAGGAGAAAGGCAACGATTACCCGCTGGGTTTCGTGCGCTGGACCCAGCAGCGCAATTTCGAGGCGGTGCTGGATATGATGGCGTCCGGTGCGCTCGACGTGAAGCCGCTGATCAGTCACCGCTTTGCTGTGGATGCTGCGCCCCAGGCGTATACGCTGCTGGATGCGCCCGACACGCTGGGCATTCTTATCGCCTACCCCGGTTCGGCCCAGGCGCTGGGCGTGAACACGATCGGGCTGGCGGCGCCGGTTGCGTATGCCCCGGGGGAGGTGGCGTGCTCCTTTGTGGGGGGCGGCAACTACGCCTCGCGGGTGCTGATTCCGGCTTTCAGGGCGGCGGGCGCGAGGCTGGATACGCTGGTGACCGGCGGCGGTGTGAGCGCGGTGCAGCAGGGCAACAAACATGGCTTCGCCCGGGCCTCTACCGATTTTGGGGCTGTGCTGGCTGATAACGCGGTGAATGCCATAGTCATCGCCACGGGTCACAACCTGCACGCCCGGCAGGTGGTGGCGGCACTCGAGGCAGGCAAGCAGGTGTTCGTGGAAAAGCCCCTCGCGTTAACCCTGGCTGAGCTGGCCGCCATCGACACCGCCTGGCAGGCCCGGCAGGGCCAGGGCCGCCTGATGGTGGGGTACAACCGCCGCTTCTCGCCGCTGACCGTAACCATGAAAGGTCTGCTGGACAAGGTGCACGGCCCGAAGACCTATATCCTCACCATGAACGCCGGCCACATTCCCGCCGACCACTGGACCCAGGACCGGGAACTGGGCGGCGGGCGCATCATCGGCGAGGCCTGCCACTATGTCGACCTGCTGCGCTTCCTGGTGGGGGCGCCCATCAGCGGCTTTAGCGCCAGCCGGCTGGGCGCCGCGCCGGGGGTGGATGTCACCGAGGACAAGGCCAGCATCACCCTGACCTTCGAAGACGGTTCCCTGGGCACCATCCACTACTTCGCCAACGGCGGCAAGGCCTTCCCCAAGGAGCGCATCGAGGCCTTCGGGGGTAACGGGGTGTTGCAACTGGATAATTTCACCAGGCTGAAAAGCTATGGCTGGAAAGGCTTCCGCGGCCAGCGCCTGTGGCGCCAGGACAAGGGCCAGCAGGCCTGCGCCGCGGCCTTCGTGCAGGCCGTGCGCAGCGGCGGGCCAGCACCTATTGCCTATGATGAAATCATGGAAGTGGCCCGGGTGAGTATCGAGGTGGGGGAGGCGCTGCGGGGGTAGGGATGCAGCAGCCTCTGGTTTCGTAATTTGCCTTAACTTGACGTGGATTTCGGGCCGAACCTGTGGCACTTTGTAGCTCTTGAGAAAGCTCGCAATGCGGCGGTGGCGACGTATGAACGACTCGGTGAAATCCATCGTAAATCAGGTGCTGGAACTCCCGGCGCCGGAGCGTGCCAGGGTTGCGGAACAAGTGTTGCTCAGCCTCGAAAATCCGCAAGCGGGTATGGATGCGCTCTGGGCTGAGGAGGCAGAGGCACGAATAGACGCCTACGAGCGAGGCGAAATGAAGGCGGTATCTATCAACGATGTTTTCGGCAAGTACGATAAAAATTGAGGGTTGTTTTCCTCGGGGCTGCGCAAGCCGAACTTGATCAGGCGGTACAGTACTACGAGACGGAACAGCCCGGTTTGGGAATCCGGTTCCGCAATGAAATCCTTCGCTCACTTCACCGTATAGTAGAATTCCCTGCTGCATTTGCCCTCCTCAGCAGTCGAACGCGCAGAGCTCTTGTGGCCAAGTTCCCCTACGGTGTCATTTACCAGTTCAAACCGGATTCCGGCGAAATTCTCGTAATTGCCATTGCGCACCTGCACAGAAAATCGGATTACTGGTGTTCAGTTCATGAGTAAGAGTAATGATCCACCCCATTCTTCACATTAACCCGGGTCAATTGACTACCGCACGTCTATGCACATCCTGTTTTTAACCGACAACTTCCCTCCCGAGGGCAATGCCCCCGCTACCCGTACCTACGAGCATACCCGCGAGTGGGTGCGGCAGGGCCACACGGTGACGGTGATAACCTGCGCGCCCAACTTTCCCGAGGGGGTGCTGTTCCCGGGCTATAAAAACAACTGGTACCGGCGCGAGGTGATGGACGGCATCGACGTGGTGCGGGTGAAAACCTATATCACTGCCAACGAAGGTTTTGCCAGGCGCATCCTGGATTACATCTCCTTCGGGGTCATGGGCGGCTTTTTCGGCCTGTTCCAGCAGCGGCCCGATGTCATTGTCTCCACGTCGCCCCAGTTCTTCTGCGCCTGCGGCGCCTGCGTGCTGACGGTCCTGCGCTGGAAACCCTGGGTATTCGAGTTGCGCGATATCTGGCCCGCCTCCATTACCGCGGTGGGCGCGATGGAAAAAGGCGCGGTCATCAGGCTGCTGGAGAAACTGGAATTGTTTCTCTACCGCCGCGCCGATCGCATCGTGTCGGTCACCAACAGCTTCAAAACCGAGCTGATCGAGCGCGGCATCGACGGCGACAAGATCGACGTGGTGGTGAACGGCGTGGATCTTTCCACCTACCAGCCGGCAAGCGGGAAAGACCCGGCCCTGGCGCAGAAGTACGGCCTTGATGGCAAGTTCGTGGTGGCCTATATCGGCACCCACGGCCTCGCCCACGCGTTGGACAGGGTGCTGGACGCGGCCAGCTTGCTGGAGGCGCAGCGGGATATCTGCTTCCTCTTCGCCGGCGGCGGCGCCGCCCGGGCGGAGCTGGAGCAGTCCGTCGCCAGCCGGGGCCTGCGCAACGTGGTGCTCATTCCCCGCCAGCCCAAGGAGATGATGCCCGCCCTGTGGAGCCTGTGCGATATCTCGCTCATCTCCCTCCGGGACACCCCGCTGTTCGAGCAGGTCATTCCCTCCAAGATTTTCGAGTCCATGGGCATGGGCCTGCCCATGATTATCTCCTGCCCGGAAGGTGAGGCCACGGGCATTATCAGGGAGACACGCTCGGGCCTGGTGGTACGGCCGGAGCGGCCGGAGGAGCTTGTCGGGGCCGTGCGTGCCTTATACGAAGACAGGGCGCGCTGCAAAACCCTGGCGGACAATGCTGCTGCAGCCGCCGCTTTCTACGATCGGGCGGCGCAGGCCGCAAAAATGCTGGAATCGCTGGGGCGGGTGGTTTAGGCCTGGCTACCACCTGCATCGAATGCCCGGGGGTTTTAGTCGGGTGCGATGTTGGCCAGTAGTTTTTCCAGGTCATCCTGCTGCGACTGTCGCAGCGCCCTGGCCCGGCGCACCGCGTGTATCGCGTCTCCCAGCCTGTCGTGGGCGGGCAGGGTTAAACCCAGTTGCACGTAAATGGGTTTGTCCTGCCAGCGTGAAGCCAGGTTGCGGTTGATCCAGCAGTCCAGGTATTGTCGGCGCGCCTTCCCCGGTTGCAGCATCTCCATCACGCCACCCTCGTTTTGGGCGTCGGTCAGAACTTCCAACCAGCGCAGGGTAATCCAGGCGGCGGTCTTCAGGCCGGCACTGTCCAACAGCCCAAACACCTCGCGCCAGTCGAGATCCGGCCGCGCGAGTACGTGCGCCAGGTCGACCATCCGCATCAGCGCAGCCTTTGGCGCCGTGCTGTACCGGACGAACACCGGGTGCACCAGCATCACGAACAGGTTCGCCTCATCGCTCATCCCCCAGTGATCGCCGCAGTCCCGCCTGCTGCGCAGTAACGCATCCACTACAGAGACGCGTGTTCGCCCGGGGCGCAGGATGTCCCAGTGGAGGTCAATCGATATCATGCCCCGATTCAGGTTCGCCTCGTGGCTGATATTCTCCACTAACCCATAAAACTCGAATCCCCATCGTTGCAAGGCGCGGATGGCTGCAACCTTGCCGCTTTCGGCGACCAGCATGTCGATATCCGTGGCCGGACGCAGGGCGGGCTCGGCGTAGTATCTCTCGCGAATATCAGCGCCTTTGTAAACCACATGGGCGATGCCCTCGTCATCGAGAATCCCCCTGATCAGCCTGAGGCTCTGATGCTGTATCAGGTAATTGACCGTGGTATCCATGCGCGCCTGGTGCAGCGAGCGTTTGAAACTCTGCGAAAACTGGTCTGCAGCTGTGGCATGCGCCTTCAACAGCTTGTCCCACATCGGGGCCAGGCCCTGGTCGTGCAGGAAATCTGCAAACGCCGCTTCCCCCAGCGCTATGGCCGTCGCGCAGGCCTGCTCCAGATCGGCAGGTGTGGCATCGGGCAGCAGGGGTGCCAGTGCGGCCTGGTGAAAGCGGTAGGGGGTGGGGTGGCTGCTGGTGTGCGGCATCAACTCATGTTACCGCACGCAATGGTAATGATCTAAAGGGGACATCTATTTTGGGAAAATAGATGCTTCGCCTTCTTTGCGCTGATTGCCGGCTTGTGTTTTATCGACCAGATTGCCTGTAACGAATTTGTGCAGAATGCTCGACATCAGGGTTTGATAGGGCAGCCCCTCGATCAATGCACGTTCCTGCAGTAGTTCGAGGTCCTTTCCGGATATCCGTATATTCACGCGTTTATCTTTCTTGAAGGTTGCCTTAGCCGCATTCCGATACTGCTCCCACTGCTTTTTATCCAGTTCAGAAACCCATTCTCCCCGCTCGTAGGAATCCACTATCTCCTGATCGTCCTTTATGAGTTTGCCGCTCATAGGCTTTCTCCTGGGTACTGTCGCGTTGCCTTGCGACTGGGAATGATGGTTTTCAGAAAAATCTCGTCCTGCGTTTCAACAAAGGCGATTAACCAGAGGTTTTTCTCCAGGCTCCACGAAAACACTTTCACGAGGTGATCCTAGCACAATGTGTGCCTGATGTAATCGATCCAAGGTGACCCGGCCTTAGCGTGAGGCCGCCAGGTAGGCCGTGAGTCACCATCCCTGCCTGAGTCGGTCTCAACGCACACAATAGACTTGGGGGTTTACTGATCAAACGCATGGACGCATTTGGTCGAATATTCTCTCGGGCAGGATCGCCTGCCGTAACCGCGCCGCCGCGGAGGTTTTTTGGGCGAAATTGATGCATTACAGCGCTTGGGAGTGGAGGGTCGCCGGCATACTATACTGTTTATATATACAGCTAATGGAGTCGGGTAATGCAATCAGGAAAAATTGTATTGAATGACAAGGTGACATCACTTGAAGAAATTGCCAGCCGGATAATGGCGAATGGTCATTCCGAAGAGTTCGCCAGAAATTGTGCCGAAACCCTTTCGGTGGTTTCCAGGTACGCGCTGGAGGAACCCATTACGCGAGGTTACGTCCATGTTCAAATTGAACTGTTTGAAAACCGTAGCAAGCGTTACTGGAGCGAGTGCATGGAGGAGTTGTTGTCTCGACTGGATCGTTTGGAGGAAAAAATGGGCGCCGTCGAGTCCTGAGCTGTGAAATTATGCTGACCGGCGGCCCGATGCTCTCTTACTGGCGGTGACCTTCCTCTTCCCGCGGCCTTTCCGGGTGGCGGTCTTGTGTCCGGTGGTTTCGGGAATTTCACTCCTGATCACCTTCAGCGCCGTGGTATAGAGAAAATGGCTGCGATTTTCTCCCAGTCTGGCGACATATTCGTCAATCTCCCGCAGCGCGAACACCGGAACGGATATATTGATTCGTTCCTTTGCCGTATTAAGCCTCCCGGTGTCGATATCGATAAATGCCCATGAGCCACCCTGAAACTCTTTACCCCGCAGTTCCTCGGGATCGGAAGGCTCTGGTATGCCTGCTTCCTTTCCCTCGAACAAGGCTTCGGCCGCCTCCTGAACGGCTGCCGGCAAATCTCTGAGACTGTCCGCTGCCGCGAAGCAACCATCGAAGTCAGGCACTATCGCGCCATAGGCGCTACCTTCCTCATGATGTACATAAACTGGATACAACATAGATTACGCTCCGGCAGGCATGGTTATTTCAGCCCTGCCTGTTTAAAAATTGCGTGTACCGTGCCGGTGGGAAGGTCCTTCTCAGGGTGCGGCACGATGACCACGTTGCCCGTCTCCGGGTTTTTGAACTTGTGGTGGCTTCCCCTCACACTCTCAAGCACCCAGCCTGCCTTCCGCAGTTGCTTCACGATATCTTTGCTATTAATGTGTGTATAGTACACACGAACTGTGGGCATTATAGAGGGATAAATTTGATCAAATCAAGCCATGTTCAGGGGGTACACCAAGTTCGAGACTCGCATGGAGACGAAGATAGAGGGGCACTTCGCCGGCTTCCGACTGGCGCTGCTCCGCGAAACCAGCGAGCATCGCTGCATGTTTAAGTGTGATTCTGCCCGAATCCGCGAACGGACGGACCGCTTTGGATGTTCGCTTGTTATTCGGCGTTTGTTAAGGTGTTTGCAACGCCTTGTTGGGTACAAAGGATGAGCATAAAATGCCAGATCAAATACTTGGAGGAAGTATGTCTACTGACGCTATGGAACGCCTCCGTTCCCAGGCTTTGGCGCTCTCGATACCTGAGCGGGCCGAACTAGCCCATGATTTAATAGAAAGCCTTGATGCACCGGCTGATGAATGTGTTGAAGACGCTTGGGACAAAGAGATAGTCCGGCGAATCACCCAGATTGATGCCGAGCAGGCCAAACTTCTCAATCGGGATGAATTTCGAAAAAAAATACAGGATCGAATCGGAAATATGTAGTGCGTCTAGTACGGATACTCGAAGAGGCGGCAGAGGAAGCTGCTGAAGCAGCCGCTTGGTATCAGGCGGAAAAATCGAAGAAAAGGGGACGCATTTATTTAGCCATCTCGTGCGATCTCGGCTTCTATCGTATTCGAGCATTTTGCTGCATGGCTTTGGATGTTGATGGATGATTAGTCAGACGCAGACTGTTGTTGGCCTAGCCACACAATTGATTCGCGAAGGACTGCTATGCCAAGGAAGGCCAGGGTACTTGTTCCGGGTTGTCCGCACCACATTGTTCAACGCGGCCATAACAGGCGCGCGGTGTTCGTGGAGGAAGTGGATTACCTGTACTACCTTGAGAACTTGCGGGAATGGAAAGTCGAACTGGGTCTCAAATTCTACGCCTGGTGCCTGATGACCAATCATGTTCACCTGATTGTCGAGCCCTGCGGTGATCCCGCGACAATATCTGTTTTGATGCGGCGCGTGAACGGCAGACAAACCGCGCTGGTCAATAAACTGGAGAAACGCAGCGGTACCTTGTGGGAAGGCCGGTTTAAGGCGAGCCCGATTCAGGCGGAGACCTACCTTCTGGCCTGCATGCGTTATGTCGAATTGAATCCCGTCAAAGCTGGGATAGTAGGGGCGGTGGACGAATATCGCTGGTCAAGCTTTCCGGAGCGGGCGGAATCGGCGGGCGATGGAATGCTTGACACAAATCGCTGTTATGAAAGCCTGGGTTTGACGCCCAGCGTGCGGATAGAATCCTACCGATCATACCTGGCGGAGTCAGGCCGGGCTGAAGAACTCAAGATCATTCGAAGGGGCTTGCAACGTAACCAGCTGACCGGGAACCCGGGATTTGTCGACGAAATAGAAGCTCGTATCGGTGTCAGAATTGAGCAGCGCGGGAGGGGTAGGCCCAGTGTTAAAGGGGACGCATCTATTTAAGAAATAGATGCGTCCCCTTTAAGTCCTTTAAGTTCCACTCCCTTACTGGCAGCAGCCCCGCTGTTCCCGCGTCTGACTCACGTCAGGTTCATACCAATGCATGACGGCTCCCGCCTACTCCCGCGCGTGGTTCACCTCGTAGCCGCTCTCGCGCAGCAAGCGGTTCTTCTTCGCCGTCGCCAGGTCGCTGGCCACCATCTCTTCGATCATCTCGTCAAGGGTGGTGCGCGGTTGCCAGCCCAGCAGGTCCCGGGCCAGGGTGGGGTCGCCCAGCAGGGTGTCCACTTCCGCCGGGCGGTAGTAGCGGGGGTCTATGGCGACGATGGTCTCTCCGGGTTTCAGGGTGATGTCCGGGTCGGCCCTGGTGGTATCGATCCGCTCCACGATGCCCTTTTCGTCGGTACCCGTGCCTTCAAAGCGCAGGATAATGCCCAGTTGCGCGGCCGATCTTGCGATAAAGTCACGCACCGAGGTTTGCGCCCCGGTGG
>CAYTDW010000075.1:0-8462 GCA_964436585.1 uncultured Halioglobus sp.
CATGGTCCACCAGCCCAGGCGCGGGTCCAGGGGCAGGCCGAGCAGGTCGAAGTAGCTGAAGCTCAGCTGCCCGCGCAGGGCGAAGCCCTGCCAGGCCAAAACCACGATCGCCAGCAGCATCAGCAGGCCGGATGCCTGGGTGAAGATGAAGAACTTCATGGCCGCATAGGCCTTCCGCTCGTGTCCCCAGATGGCGATCAGCAGGAACATGGGAATCAGCATCACTTCCCAGAACAGGAAGAACAGGAACAGGTCCACCGCCAGGAACACGCCGCAAACTCCGGCCAGGGTCCACAGCAGGTTGGCCTGGAACAAACCGGGTTTGAACTCGATTTCCGACCAGGAGGATGCCACGGCGACCAGGCCCAGCAACAGGGTGAGCACGAGCAGCAGCAGGCTGAGCCCGTCCAGGGCCAGCTCGAAGGCGATGCCGAAGCGGGGCATCCACGCCAGCTTGAGATGTGCCAGCCAGGGGCCGGCGGGAGCGGGCCCCGCCACCGGGCTCGCCTGTTCCGCCGGCACGGTGAGCAAAAGCAGCAGCAGCGACCCGCTGACCGTGGCCAGTGCCACCCAGCGGGGCAGGTCCGGATGAACCCGCTCGGCCTGCCAGGCCAGTAGGCCGCCACCCAGCAGCAGGAGGACCAGCGCGGCCATACTCATGTGGCGTTCCTCAGCATGATCGCAATCAGCAGGACCAGGCCAAACACCATGGTGGTGGCGTACCAGCGCAATTCGCCGGTTTGCAGCGCCGCAAGCCTGTGGTGTGCCCACTGGCTCATGGATACCACGGCGTTATACAGCAAATCCACTGGCTCATTGCGCCACCAGCGGGACAGGGCGGTATAGGGTTTCACCCACAAGGCGTCGTAGAGTTGGTCGATGCACCAGCCCCGCAGGAAAAAAACCTGCAGGTTCCGGCCAGGGCTTGAGCGGACCAGCGTGTCGATACGCAACTGGCGCCCCAGGAACAGCAGGTAGGCCAGCACCAGGCCAAGCAGCGGTATGCCGATGGTGAGGTATTCGATGGTGTGGATTTCCCCGTGTTCTCCAGGGGCGGGGAAAACCCCCGCCAGTGGCAGCGCGATGAGGCCGCCCAGCAATGACAGGGCGCATAGCAGCAGCAGCGGAAGTGCCATCCTCCAGCCGGGCTGGCGGTCCGGTTCGGTGTGGGCTGCGCCAAAAAAAACCACGAACACCAGGCGGAAGCTGTAGAGATCCGTGAGCAGTGCGCCGAGCAGTCCCCCCGCCCACAGCCAGGGGCCGATACCGGCAGTCTCCCAGGCTGATAGCAGTATCGCGTCCTTGCTGTAGAAGCCGGAGGTCAGGGGCAGGGCGGCCAGAGCGGCCGAGCCGATCAGGAAACTCCAGAACACGACTGGCAGGCGGGTGCGCAGGCCGCCCATGCGGAAAATATTGTGCTCATGGTGTAGGCAATGGATGACCGCTCCGGCCGCGAGAAACAGCAGGGCCTTGAAAAACGCGTGCGTCACCAGGTGAAAGATTGCCGAGCTGAAGGCGCCCACCCCCAGGGCCAGGAACATGTACCCGATCTGGCTGATGGTGGAGTAGGCCAGGATGCGCTTGATATCGTGCTGGGCCAGGGCCGCGAACGCCGCCAGCAAGAGGGTGAGCAGGCCGATCCATGCCACCGCCTCCAGGACAGGTGGCGCCAGCAGGAACAGGCCGTGGGTGCGGGCGATAAGGTAGACCCCGGCAGTGACCATGGTGGCGGCGTGAATAAGGGCACTGACCGGGGTGGGGCCGGCCATCGCATCCGGCAACCAGGTGTGCAGGGGCAGTTGGGCCGATTTGCCCACGGCCCCGCCCAGCAACAGTGCAGTGGCGACGATCGGCAGGGTAGCGCCCACCTGCCACTGGCTGGCGGCGGCGGCCAGCAGTGCCTGGATATCCAGGGTCCCGAGGTGGGTAAACAGCAGGAACAGGCCCAGCGCCATGGCGGTGTCGCCCACCCGGGTGACCACGAAAGCCTTGCGCGCCGCCGCGCCATTGGCGGGGTCCCGGTACCAGAAACCCACCAGCAGGTAGGAGCAGACACCCACGCCCTCCCAGCCCAGGTAGAGCAGCAGCAGGTTGTCAGCCATGACCAGCAGCAGCATGGCGGCGACGAACAGGTTCATGTAAGCGAAGTAGCGGCAGATCGATTCGTCTTCCCACATGAATTCGATTGAATAGAGATGGATGAGGAAGCCCACCCCGGTGATCACCGCCATCATCACCAGCGCAAGGCCGTCGATGTAAAAGGCGATGCGGGGGTTGAATTCCCCCACCGTCAGCCAGTGCCACAGGGTGATCTGCCGAACCTCGCCATCCGCCAGGAAAGTGCTGGCCAGCACTGCCACGCAGACGGCAGCCAGTCCCACGGAGCCGGCTCCCAGCAGGGCCGCCAGCTGCCGCGCCATGCGCCCCGCGCTCAACAGCAGCAGTATGGCGCTGGCCAGGGGAAAGAAGGGAATGAGCCAGATGCCTGCCATGCTAGCCGCGCAGCCTCCTGGCCTGGTCCATATCCAGGGTGTTGAAGCGGCGCTGAATCTGCAGCACCAGGCCCAGTCCTACCGCCACCTCCGCCGCTGCCACCGTGAGTATCAGCAAAAAGATTATCTGTCCGTCGGCCTGGCCCCATTTTGCCCCCGCCGCCACGAAGGCCAGGGCAGACGCGTTGAGCATCACCTCGAGTGACATCAGCATGAAAATGATATTGCGCCGCAGCATCAGCCCCATCAGGCCGCAGCTGAACAACAGGCCCGCCAGCGCGAGCACCTGCTCCATGGGTATCTGCAGGCCACTCATCGCCGCTTCTCCCGTCTGACGATGAAGCGTCGGCCGAGGTGGTAGGCGCCCACCAGCGCTGTCAGCAGCAGCATGGAGGCGATCTCCACCGCCAGCACGTAGGGCCCGAACAGGGCCAGGCCCACCTCCTTCGGGGTCACCGCGTGGCCGCTCGTGGTGGCCGGGGCATGGCGCAGGGCCAGGATGAGTTCCAGCAGCAACAGCGCCGCCAGTATGCCCGGGATAATCCAGTTGCGACCACTCAGCCACACCCGCTCCCGCGCAATGCCCTCCTCGCCCACGTTCAGCATCATGATGACGAACACGAACAGGACCATGATCGCACCGGCGTAGATGACGATTTCCAGGGCCGCGGCGAAGGGTGCGCCCACCAGGAAAAACACTACTGCCACCGCCAGCAGCGATACGATGAGGTAGATCAGGGCATGGGCGGCATTGGCCCGGGTGAGCGCCAGGCCTGTTGCCAGCAGGGCGATCGTGGCAGCCACATAGAACAGTAGCTCCATCATGGCAGCAGACTCTTTACATCGATGGGCGGGGCTTCGTGCTGGGCCTCCCCCTTGTCCTTGCCCTTGATCGCCAGGCCCGATACCCGGTAAAAATTGTAGTCGTGGTACTTGCCTGTGCCATCGATCTGCAGGTGCTCCTTTTCGTACACCATATTGCTGCGGTCGTACTCGCACATCTCGAAATCCGGTGTGAGCTGGATGGCGTTGGTGGGGCAGGCTTCCTCGCACATCCCGCACATGATGCAGCGGGAAAAATTGATCCGGAAAAACTCCGGGTACCAGCGCCCGGCCTCGTTCACGCCCTGCTGCAGGGCGATGCAGTCCACCGGGCAGGCCACCGCGCACAGGTTACAGGCCACGCAGCGTTCCTCCCCGTCCGGGTCCCGCGTCAGCACGATGCGGCCGCGGTAGCGCGGCGCCAGGTAGGGCATCTCCTCCGGGTACTGCACCGTTTCCGCCTTGGTAAACGTGTGCTGCAGGATGGTCCAGATGGTGCGCAGCTGGCTGGTCAGCGAGTCGAGCATGTCACGCTCCCTCCAGCAGCAGCGCGATGACGCCGGTGAGCACCAGGTTGAGCAGGGTCAGCGGCAGCATCACCTTCCAGCCCAGTGCCATCAGCTGGTCATAACGCGGCCGCGGGATCGCCGCGCGCAGCAAAATGAAAAAGCAGACCAGCACAAATACCTTGAGGCTGAACCAGACGATGGGCGGCAACCAGGGCCCCAGCCAGCCGCCGAAGAACAGGGTGGCAATCATGCAGGAGATCAGCAGCAGGCCCAGGTACTCCCCCAGCATGAACATGGCGAACTTCATGCCGCCGTACTCGGTGTGAAAGCCGGCCGTAAGCTCATGCTCCGCCTCGGGCAGGTCGAAGGGCAGCCGGTGGCTCTCGGCAATGCCGGCAATCAGGAAGATGAACAGGCCGAGGCACTGCGGGATGCAGTACCACAGGTCCCTCTGGGCCTCGACGATGGCGCGCAGGCTGAAGCTGCCGGTGAGCATCACCACGCCCATCAGCGACAGCCCCATGAACACCTCGTAGCTGACCATCTGGGCGGCGCTGCGCAGGCCCCCCAGCAGGGCATATTTGTTATTCGACGCAAGGCCCCCCAGCAGCACGCTGTACACCGCCAGTGAGGTCATGCCCAGGAAGAACAGCAGGCCGATGTTGATATCGAGGATGTACAGGTCCGGGCCGAAGGGCACCACCGCGAAGCCGAGCAGCATCGCCACCACGATGGCGGTGGGCGCGAACACGAACACCGCGCGGTCGGCGAAGGGCGGTACCCAGTCATGTTTGGTGAGCAGCTTGATCATGTCCGCCGCCACCTGCAGGGCGCCGAAAGGTCCCAGCCGATTGGGTCCATAGCGGTCCTGCCACACCCCCAGCAGGCGCCGCTCGAACCAGGTGAGGACGGCGGCGCCTCCCACCGCGGCGGCGATGATGATGAGGCCGAAACCGATGGTATCGAGCTCAGACATCGACGCCTCCCTGCCCGTCGCCGCGGTCGCTGCCGATCAGTTGCGGTCGCCGCTGCCAGCCATGCGCCCGGCGCAGGCTGACCGAGGCCAGCGGGGTGAGGTTGCCGGTGCCGCTGCAGCCGGAACCGTAACCGGCGCAGCCCATGGCCATGGTCCGGTTGACGCGCAGCTCCAGGGTGGCCAGGCCGTCACCGACCTCGATGCCGTCGCCGTCGATTGCGCCGAGTGTGTCGGCGTCGGCGGGGCACAGTTCTATAAAACCGGGCACTACCAGCTCCGCCAGGGCCGGGCTGAGGGCAGAGAGTTCATCGCTGCCGAAGATACGGGGGCGCGGAACCAGCAGCCACTGCCCCGGGCGGATGGCGAGCGGTGCCGCCGCATCGGGCTGCGCGCCATGTGATGAACCCGCCCATGCCACCGCGCCGCCGTTGCCCGCTCGAGGCTGCAGCAGCCGCACGCCGGCGCTGCCGCCCCTGAGGGGGCCGCCGGCACGGGTCTGGAACTTGTGGACCGACTGGTTGGAGTTCCAGCCCGGCGCCCATACCCAGGGCAGCAGTGTGCCGGGTTGGTCGCGATTGAGCCCTTCCATGCTGAAAGCGAAGGGCGTCTCCTCGTCCTCGCGCTGTTTGGGTTCGTGCACCGATATATCTGCACGCATGGCGGTGCGCCCGCTGTAGCGCGGCGGCTGGCGCGGAATCTTGACACCCAGGTTGCGAAAGTGCAGGTCCGGCGCCGCCGCGGCGATGCCGGCCAGACCCGGAATCCCGGCGGCGCAGGCGCGGCTGACATCGTCGAAGTGGTGCAATGCGTGAACGTCCTCGCGCTCCTGTTCCTTCATGCAGGCGAGCAGCCACACCCAGGCCGGGCGCCGCTCGGCCCGGGGCGGGAACACCGGGTAGTAACGCTGGGCGCGCCCCTCGAGGCTGACCAGTGTGCCCTCGCTCTCGGCAAAAGTTGCCGCCGGCAGCGCCAGGGAGGCGGCGGAGGTGGTGGCGTTGTCGATGCCGTCCAGCACAATGACCTCGCGGAAGGCCGCCAACAGCGCATCAATCTGGCGCGCACTGCCGCGGCGGTACAGGTTGTTCTCCAGCACCACCAGGGTATCGAATTCGCCGCTGCCGGCGCGTCGCTGCAGTGCCGCCAGGTCCGGCGCTGTCGGGCCCGCCAGCAGCGCCTGCCCCAGGCTGTTGGCCTCCGCCACGCACAGGCACAGCATGGACTGCCTGCCGCTCGCGCAGAGGGCATTCGCCACGGCCGCCGCCGCTTCCAGGATAGCGGCGCTGCCGCCGGTGGTGCCGGCGATGACCAGGGGCCGACGGGCGCTCGCCAGGGCGGCGATGATTGCGTCTGCCTGTTGTTGTGCCGCCAGCGGCAGGGCGGCAGTCGGCGCCGGCGCGCCGGCGATACCGGCGGCCACCGCACGCCCGAGGGCGGCAATATCATCCGGGGCCAGGCTGATGCGCGCTGTGGCCACATCGTCCAGCGGCGTGTCCGCCACCGCGGCGATAAACAGGGGGCTGCGCTGGTGCTGGGCGAGATTGCGGATGGCGGCGTCCTGCCAGGTTTCCAGCTTGAGCCCGGCAGCCAGTTCATAGGCCTTGTTGCGCACGCTCTGGCGCAGGGCCAGGGCAATGCGCGGCGCGGTGTTGGTGACGTCCTCCCCCAGCACCAGTACTGCGTCAGCCGACTCGATGGTTTTGATATCCGGTATCAGGGCGGCGCTGGCCTGCTGCAATGCCAGGGCGAGGTTGACCAGGACCTGCTCGGCATCGCTGAAGCCCGGCGCGTAATTGTTGGCGCCGACCAGCAGTTGCAACAGGTAATTGGCCTCCACCGATGCCCTGGGAGAGCCGATGCCCGCAACCCGGCCCGGCGTGCACGCCGCCAGCATTCGCTGCAGCGCCTCGTGGTGGTCCAGTGCCTGGTAGCGGCCGTCCGCCTGGCGCAGCCCGGGATAGTCAAGGGCGCGATCGCTGTTGACGAAACCGGCGCCGAAGCGGCCGCGATCGCACAGGAAATAGCCATTGACCTCTGCATTGAAACGGTTATGCACCCGCTTGAGGCGGCCATAGCGCTCCCCCGGCAGGGTGTTGCAACCCACCGCGCAGCCGGCGCACACCGAGGGCGCCGATTGCAGATCCCACTTGCGGGTGTAGTCCTGCACCAGGGACTTGTCGGTGAATACCCCGGTGGGGCACACCTCTACCAGGTTGCCTGCGAATTCGCTCTGCAGCACGCCCTCCTGGTGGCGGCCAAAATAAATATGGTCGTGGGCGGCCATGGCAGCCAGGTCTGTGCCGCCGGCATAATCCCGGTAGTAGCGGGTGCAGCGATAACAGGTGATGCAGCGGTTCATCTCGTGGTTGATGAGGGGCCCGAGGTACTGGTTGCGGTGGGTGTTCTTGCGGCCCCGGTAGTGGCGGTCCCGGTGGCCGACCATCACCGTCATGTCCTGCAGGTGGCACTCGCCGCCCTCGGCGCAGACGGGGCAGTCGTGGGGGTGGTTCAGCATCAGCGCTTCGACGATGGCCTCGCGGAAGTGTTGCGCCTTGTCCCCGGCCAGGCAAAAAATCGCGCCGTCGCTGACCGGCGTCATGCAGCCCATCACGATGCGGCCGCGGGTATCCTCCGCGTTCTGGTACTGCACGAGCGCGCACTGGCGGCAGGCGCCGATGGAGCCCATGGCGGGATGCCAGCAGAAATACGGCAGGTCAAGGCCCAGCGTCAGGCAGCTCTCCAGCAGGTTCCTGCCGGCCTCGACCTCGTAGCGCACGCCGTCGATGGTTATCACCGGCATCAGCGGGCACCTCCTTCAAGGAAGGGACAGGCGCCAGCGCTGATATGGCGCTCGAAGTCCTCGCGAAAATATTTCATGGCGCTTTGCAGCGGTTCCATGGCGCCGGGTGCCAGGGCGCAGTGGGTATTGCCGATGGCGCCGATGAATTCGACCTGGCGCGCCAGGGTGTCCATGTCTTCCGCTCGGCCCCGGCCGCTTTCGATATCACCCAGCACCTGGGCGGACCAGGGCAGGCCGTCCCGGCAGGGGGTGCAGAATCCGCAGGATTCCTGCGCGAAAAATTGCATCAGGTTTTTGACGAAACCCACCGGGCAGGTTTTGTCGTCGAGGATGATCATGGTGCCGGTGCCCAGGCGGCTGCCCGCCTTGCCGATGGTGCCGTAGTCCATGGCCAGGTCGAGGTGCTGCGGCGTGAGGAAGTCGGTGGAACCGCCACCGGGCAGGAAACCGCGCAGCTGGTAGCCGTCTTCCATGCCGCCGGCACACTCCTCGATGATCTGGCGGATGGGGGTGCCCATCGGCAGTTCCCAGCAACCCGGGTTCTTCACCCGGCCGCTGACGCCGTAAAGTTTGGTGCCCGCATCCTCGGTGAGACCCAGGCCCCTGAACCAGTCGGCGCCGCGCTCGAGGATGTGGTGAATATTGCACAGGGTCTCCACGTTGTTGACGATGGTGGGCCGCCCCCACAGGCCGCTCACCTGGGGAAAGGGCGGTTTGGCCCGGGGATTGGCGCGCTTGCCTTCCAGCGAGCTGATCAGCGCGGTTTCCTCGCCGCAGATGTAGGCGCCGGCGCCGCTGTGCACCTGCAGATCCAGGCTGTAACCGGAACCGAGGATGTTCCCGCCCAGGTAACCCCTGGCGTAACA
>CAYTDW010000076.1:0-8323 GCA_964436585.1 uncultured Halioglobus sp.
GCAGGCAATAGGCGAGGTGCTGATCAGCTCCAGCGACCGGAGGCTGGTCCGCCTGAAAGACTTTGCCACCATCACCCGGGCCTACGAGGAAGTGCCGGGGAAAATGTACTACCTGAACGGCCACCCCGTCCTGAGTATCGGCATCTCAATGGCAGCCGGGCAGAATGTGGTCGAGGTCGGCGAGCGGGTCAACAAAATGCTCGAGTCATTGCTGCCAGTCATCCCCATCGGCATGATGCTGGAGACTGTCTATAACCAGCCTGAGGAGGTGGAGAGCTCGGTCAGCGGCTTCATCGTCAGCGTGGGTGAGGCGGTGGCCATCGTGCTGGTGGTGCTGCTGGCATTTATGGGTATTCGCACGGGTATCGTCATTGGTGCGGTACTGCTGATCACGGTGGCGGGCACCCTGCTGCTGATGTACCTGTTCGGCATCGAGCTGCAACGAATTTCCCTCGGTGCCCTGGTCATTGCCCTGGGCATGCTGGTGGACAACGCGATTGTGGTGGCCGAGGGTATGCAGGTCCGTATGCAGGCGGGGATGAACGCCGTGCAGGCCGCCGGCGAGTCGGTTGGCAGAACCATCTGGGCCCTGTTGGGGGGCACGCTGATCGGTATCCTCGCGTTCTCCGCCATTGGCCTGTCGCCGGACAATACCGGCGAATTCGCCAGTTCCCTGTTTTACGTGATCCTCATCTCCCTGTCCCTCAGCTGGATCACCGCGATCAGCACCACGCCACTGTTATGCGCCCTGTTGTTGAAGACCGGCACTGGTGACGCCGCCGGGGACAGGGATCCCTATGCCGGCAGGCTGTTCCGGGCTTACCGGGCGGTGGTGGCGGCCGCAATCAACCATCGCTGGATCACCCTGGCAGTCGTAGTGGCGGTGTTTGCCCTGGCACTGATCGGCTTTGGTTCGATCAAGAGCGGGTTCTTCCCGGATTCCCGCACCCCCCTGTTCTTTGTCGACGTGTGGGAACCGGAGGGCACCGATATCCGCAAGACCCGCGAAGACGCCCTGCGGGTCAGCGAATTCATCCGCAAGCAGCCGGGTGTGGTGCAGACCGCCGTGGTGATTGGCGGCCCGCACCAGCGTTTTACCCTGGTCTACGACGCCAAGGAGCCCAGCCCGGTCTACGCCCAGGTCATTGTTCGCACCCAACAGCGCGAGCAGATTCCGGCCATGGTTGCCGCCACCCGCAGCTTCATGCAACAGGAGATGCCCTGGACCGACCCCATGTTCAAGCCGCTGCGTATCGGTCCCGGTCGCGATGCCAGGATCGAGGCGCGATTCTCCGGGCCGGATGAAAAAGTGCTGCGCCGCCTGGCGGATACCGCGGAGGCCATCATGCGGGCCGATCCCTACGCCACCGACGTGCGCAACGACTGGCGCTCGCCGGTAAAAGTGGCGACGCCGATTTTCGATGAACAGCTTGCGCGCCAGCTGGGAGTTGACCGCCAGGAGCTGGGTGACGCCCTCAAGTTTGCCTTCGACGGCATCGACGTTGGCCGTTATCGCGATGGCAATCGCCAGCTTCCCATCCGCCTGCGGGCGCCCGAGGAGGAGCGCGGCAATATCGATGAAGTGCGCGACACCCAGGTGTGGAGTCCGGTACTGCGCCGCACCGTGCCGGTATCGCAGGTCGTGTCGGGTTACGAAACCCGCTGGGAGAATTCCGTGATCCGGGGGCGCAACCGCATGCAGACCATCATCGCTTCCGCCAATCCGGTGGATGGGATGGTCGGCCCCCTGCTGGCCCGACTGCAACCGCAGATCGAGGCGATAGAGTTGCCGCCGGGTTACCAGCTGGAATGGGGCGGGGAATACGAGGATTCAAAAAACGCCCAACTGGGCCTCGCGGCTTCGTTGCCGCTGGGTTTCCTGTTGATGATCCTCACCAGTATTTTCCTGTTTGGCAAGCTGCGCCAGCCAGCCATCATCTGGCTGACCGTGCCGCTGGCCATGGTCGGCATCACCGTGGGCCTGCTTGCCGTCGACGGTGCTTTCGACTTCATGTCCCTGCTGGGCGCGCTGTCGCTGATCGGCCTGTTGATCAAGAACGCGATCGTCCTCATCGAGGAAATAGACCAGCAGATCGCCAGCGGCAAGGATTCCTACGAGGCCCTGCTGGACTCCTGCGTCAGCCGCGTGCGGCCGGTGGTGCTGGCGGCGGCGACGACGATTCTGGGGCTCATTCCGCTGCTGGCTGACGTGTTCTTCGTAAACATGGCGGTGACGATCATGGCCGGCCTCGGCTTTGCCTCTTTGCTGACCCTGATCGTGGTGCCAACCCTGTATGCGGTGTTCTTTGCGATCCGGCGGCCGGAGGATCGCGCGGCACCGGTCGCCGCCTGAGCCCTGGTCGCCGCGACAGGCAGCGGCGATTTACTCCCGGCACACGACATTGAAGCCATCCGCCGTCGGCTCAAACAGCAGATGCTGGTTGATGCAGGCCGGCACTTCCCCTGCCGAATGGCTGACAAAAATTACCCGGGTGTCGCTGTTGGCGGCGATATGGTCGATGGCGCGCAGCATCAGCTTGCGGTGGTGGCCATCCAGCCCCAGGGTAGGTTCGTCCAGTAGCAATATGATCGGCGATTTGACCATCGCCCGGGCCAGCAGCACCATGCGCTGCAGGCCGAAGGAGAGCGCGTCGAAGCCTTCCCTGCTGTAGGCGGACAGGCCCAGGGCGGCGAGCCACTGCAGCGCGCTGTCGCGCTGCACGTCGCCCCAGTCATCGTACAGGCCTATGGTGTCGAAGAAACCGGACACCACCACCTCCACCACCCGCATGCCGCGCACATGGTTCAGGTGCAGCTGGGTATCGAGCTGGCCGTATTTCTGCTTGATGTCCCACACGCTCTCGCCGCTGCCGCGGCGAATGCCAAACAGGGTGATGTCCTGGCCATAGGCCTTGTGATTGTCGCCGGTGATCAGGCTGAGCAGGGTGGTCTTGCCGCAGCCGTTGGGGCCCGCTACGCAGCAGTGGGTGTCCCGCCCCATGACCCAGTTCACCCCGCGCAGTACCACCAGATCGCCGTAACTCACGTTTACGTTGCGCAGTTCCAGCAGCGGCCCGCCGGCGCTCAGCTGGTAAGGGCGGGGCGCGGGGGCGGGCAGGGTGCCCAGTTCAGCCATGGGCGGATTCATCAGGGCCTGCACCGCGCGGTCGGCCAGGACAGCGGCGCGGGCACCGGCCGTGACCAGGCCGCCGCCAGCCAGCACCATGACGTGCGTGGCAGCCGCCGGGATGTCCTCCGCCTGCCGGCACAGCAGCAGCACAGCCATATCCGAGTGCAGCAGTTCATCGATGATGCGGCGCATTTCACCCTGGCTGGCAAGGTCGAGGCCGTCCAGGGGGCTGTCCAGAATCAGCAGTGCAGGCTCGTTCAGGATCGCCCTGATCAACAGGGTCTTGCGCATCTCTCCGGTGGAGATGAAACGCAGGCCGCGCTGCAGGATATGGCCTATATGCAGGCGCTCCACCCAGCCCTGGCAGCGTGCATCCAGCGGCCTTCCGCCGAGGATGGCGGAGCGCACCGTGGTGCCGGGGTCGCTGGCGTCGGCGCGGAACTCGGAGTCATCGAGTTTGCGGTCGCGGTCGCACAGGGCCCTGGCCTGCTCGAAGCAGACATAGGCGACGCCTTTCGCTGCCAGGTGGTCGGAGCGCATGTAGTCACCGGAAAAATGGGTCGCCTGGCCGCTCAGCACCCGGGCCAGGCTGGTCTTGCCGGCGCCGTTGGGCCCGAGGCAGGCCCACTGCTGGCCGGGGAGCGGAGCCCAGTTGATATCGCGCAGGGCGGGCAGCGCCCGGTAGACCAGGTTGACCTTGTGCAGTTCAAGCAGGGGGGTGGTTGTCATGATGTCCCTATCGGTCGCGACTTGTATCCGGCGCCGGCGGCTGGCTTAATCGGTTAACACCCTGCGGACGACGCCCTGTGCCTGTACCACTGCTGGAACTCATCGAAAGCCGATTGTCCGATCACAGCCCGGGCAGAAAAGTCTGGCGCCGGCTGATGCGGCGCTCTGCCGTTGCCATGATCCTGCAGGTGCGTGCCGGCGAGCTGCACATTCTAATGATTAAGCGGGCGGAAAGGGAGGGGGACCCCTGGTCCGGTCACATGGCCTTTCCCGGCGGGCGTATGGACAAGGCCGACGCCCACGGATTTGCGGTGGCGGTGCGCGAGACCGAGGAGGAAGTGGGACTGCGACTCACCGCGGAGGACCAGTGTATCGGCCGCCTGTCGGACATCATCACCCGGCCCCGCAAGGGACCCTTTGGCATGGCGGTGACGCCTTTCGTCTTTCGGCTGCGGCGCGAGGTGAGCTTCAGCCCCAACGAGGAAGTGGCGGAAGTGGTCTGGGTGCCGCTGGAGTTCCTGCTCGATACCGACAACCGCGAACAGATGGAATGGACCTACAAGGGGATAAAAATGCCGCTGCCCTGTTATTTCTACCAGGGTCGTTGCATCTGGGGCCTGTCGCTGATGATGCTCGATGAGCTGATGGACCTGGTAGAGGGCAGGAATCCCCGACGCGCCCTCTGGCGCAAGCGCTGAAGGCTCCTAGCGCACCGCACGGTAGTGGGTGAATACCTTGATAAGCTCGTCACCCTCGTGCACCACCGCCGAGCTGTAGTGCAGGACCGGGATGCAATCCTCCTCGGCCAGGGTGGGCTGCCACCTCGGTATCGCCCCGAACTGCAGGGTCTGCGCCAGCAGTTCGCCGCGCTTGACCTGTTGCCCCAGCACCGGGGCAAAGTCGGTATGGCCGGCGTGGCTTGCATAGATGACCTTGTAGCAGGACAGTGGGCAGATATAGCTGCGCGAAGGGGGTGTGGCGCGACCGGCCACCACGCCCTTGTAGCGCAGGAAGTTCAATATCCCGGCGGCATCGGCGCGGGCATCGGCGCGGGAGATCCGCTCCTGGTCACCGAGTTCCAGGGTAAAGCCCTGCGGCAGTTCGCTCACGGGTGGCAGCTCGTCGTAACCTGCGGCCTGCAGCGATTTCCACAGCCGCCACCAGGGGCAGCTCTGCGCCTCGTCGAGGGCGCCACCGAAGGTATCGGGAACGGACAGGATCAGCGGGATGCCCAGGTAGCGGGCGCAGTCCTGCGCATACTCAGGGGCGTAGAGGTGCCGCGCCGAATTATTGGCGCAATGCAGGTCCAGCACATAATCCGCCGCCAGTGCCAGTGACTGCAGGGTCAGTGCCAGTTTGCGCGCGAACGGGATGTTGCCGCGCAGTTCCCTGCGCACCGCCGCGACCAGGGCGGCCCGGTAACGCCTGCTGAGCTCCTGCCAGGACAACGCCTTCGGGGGCGCCAGCTGCGGCAGGAAGTAGGCGCGATTCCAGTTGTCACCAGTGGTCGGGTCAAACCTGCCCATGGTGTACTCGCCGCCTTTCTGGTTGATCCCATAGGGATTGGCGTTGGGCACCAGCACCACATTGCCCTGCGGCGGCGAGGCGGCAAAATGCTCCAGCAGCTGCGCGATAACGGCGTTCCCCTGTACCTCCGAGCCATGCATGCTGGACTGGATATAGGCTGTTTTTGCCGCTGGGTCGCGGCCCCTGACGCTATAGGCGCGAATGTGCAACTCGGCGCCGCTGGCGAGCGTGCGCAGGGTGATTCGCTTGCTGCTGATCATTGCGCGCTGTTCAACCCTGTAACGGCCAGATGAATGGGATGGCGACGATGGTGACCAGCGCCATCAGCAGGTTCATCGGCACGCCGATGCGCAGGAAATCGGAGAACTGGTAGCCACCGGGACCGTACACCATCAGGTTGCACTGGTAGCCAATCGGGGTGGCAAAGCTCGCCGAGGCGGCCATCATTACGGCCATCACATAGGGCACCTCGTTGAGACCTGCGGTCTGCGTGATCGCCAGCACCACCGGCAGCATCAACACTGCGGCGGCGTTGTTGGTAATCAGTTCGGTCAACACCATCACGCTGAGGTAAGTAAGCGCAAGCAGCAGCCAGGCGTCATTGCCGGCAGCCGCCACTATACTGTTGCCGAGGAAATCCGCAGCGCCGGTCTTCTCGAGCGCATTGCCGAGTGAGAAGCTTGCCGCGATGGTGACCAGCACCGGCAGGTCGAGGGCACGCCGCGCCTCGTTCGCGCCGATGCAACGTGTCGCCAGCATTGCAGCGACGCCAAGCAGAGCGGCATTGAGCATGCTCATGATACCCGTGGTCGCCAGCGCGATGATCCCGCCGAGGATCGCCCAGGAGAGCAGTGCGCGCGAATGGTCCGGCAATTCGTGATCCAGCACATTCATCAGCAGGAAGTCGCGCGATTGCCGGAGGCGCTCGACATCTCCCGGTCGCATCTCAAGCAAGAGCAGGTCACCGGGGGCGAGGATGATCGAGCTCAGGCGCCCGCGAATGTGCTCCCCATTGCGCGCCACTGCCAATACCACCGCGCCGTAGCGGTCGCGAAAACGACCGTCGCGGATCGTGTGGCCGATAATTTCGCAGTATTCAGCCACTACCGCTTCCACCAGCCGGCGTTCCGGCACCTTGCGTTCCAGCGCGGGCTGGCTGCCCACGGCAGCCACCAGACCGTTGATGCGCAGCACATCGACGATGGCCTCGGTCTCGCCCACGAACACCAGGCGATCGCCGCCGCGCAACACCTCCTCGGGCGTCACCGCGGTGATTACGCTGCCGTCGCGCTCAATTTCGGCAAGGTAAATCCGCTCGAGGTGGCGCAGCCCCGCCTGCTGGATAGACTTGCCGACCAGCGGGCCATCGCGCGCCACGGCAACTTCGAACGTGAAGCTGCGAGTGTCGGCGAAGGTCTGGTCCGGGCTGCGCCGCACCTTGAGCAGCAGCGGCGCCGCGAAGACCACGAACACAGTGCCCACCAGGGCGCAGATCAGCCCGATCGGGGCAATATCGAATAACCCGAACCCGGGCTTGCCGGTCAACTTCTGGTACTGACCATTCACCACCAGGTTGGTGCTGGTGCCGATCAGTGTGATGGTACCCCCCAGAATGGAGGCGTAACTCAGTGGAATCATCAGCGAGGAACTGGGCACCTTGATCCGCCGCGCCCACTGACTCACCGCTGGTATCATGGTGGCTACCACCGGTGTATTGTTCAGAAACGCGGACAGCCCGACCACCGGCAGCATCAGCCGCACCAGCGCACCTCGCGCGCCAGCCGGTCGCCCCAGAACGCGTTCAACAACCATGTCGACGCCACCCGAGGAACGAATGGCTGCCGCCACTATGAACATCGCAGCAACCGTCATCAGGCCGGTGTTAGCGAATCCCGACAGGGCTTCATCAGGTTCCAGTATTCCGGTGATACTGAGCAGTAATAAGGCCGCCATCAGCACCATGTCGGTGGTGAGGCGCGGAATCGCGATCAGCGTGGCCAGCACCGCGATGGTCAGGCCGACAGTGAACCAGGCCTGCCATTCCATCAGTAAATTCTCCTGGCGGGATTGGGATGCAAACTAAATGGATCAGGCAATTTGATGACAACTAAATCCAGGTAAAGTGGAAACAGTATAAAAGTCCCGGGAGAGCAAAGCCATTCACAATCGCCCCCGATCCCATATCAGTCGGTCTCTCGCAGGAAGGCCTTCGTATCCAGCATCAACTCGCGCGCCGCGGGGTCTTCGCGGCTGGCTTCGGCCAGGGCCTGGGCATCCACCCGGCCTGCGATAAAAGCCGCGAGCAAATCGATCAGCACCGGGGTCATTTTGGGATCGCGCACCCAGCGCGGCGCCTGCACCAGGTTGCCGCTCACCCAGTCGCCGCTGCGGCTGAGCCAGTAGCCGCCGCAGCTGGACAGGCTGTAATCCCCGGGGCGGCCGTAGCTCAGGTTGGGTGTATTAGGGTTGAAGCCGCCGGGCACCTCTGCCACGATGCGCGACAGTGCCATGACCCACTCGCTGCCCGGGGGGAACAGCTCCGGTTCCGGACGGCAGTAATCAGCGGTTTTCAACCAGATGCGTATTTCCGCTGCATCGGTGCTGCCGCGCAGCGTGCGCTCCACCGCCAGGTCAATGGAGTTGCCCTTGGCGCGGGCGACCGTGCCGCTCACCACCAGGTCGGCGCTGGCCTGCACGTCGACAAAGGAACCCTGCCACAGGCAGTCGCACTCGGCCCGGGCAACCGCTCCGATTGCGAGCCAGCCCAGGATGCACAGGAGGAGCAATCGCACGCCGCGCCTACTGCAGCGCCCTGGCGGCTTCAAGGGCGAAGTAGGTGAGGATGCCGTCGCAGCCGGCGCGCTTGAACGCCAGCAGTGACTCCAGCATTACCGGCTGCTGTTGCAGCCAGCCCTGCTGGAAGGCCGCCATGTGCAT